>CALDHY010000062.1 GCA_937901445.1 uncultured Selenomonadales bacterium | reverse complement strand
GAAATTTAAAACCCTTCAATTTCGCCGTAAATGCCCTTAGAATTAATTTTAATTTTTGTTGGTATAAATTTACTTAAAATGAAACAACCTGCCCTTACAGGCGATTTCAGACGCTTTAGAATCGATAAAAAAATAACCGCTCGTAACTTGAGCGGCTTTTTTTTATTTCAACTTTCAAAACTTACTTGAAAAGCTCGGAGAATTTTTGAATAAGTTCTTCTTTTTGCGCCATAACGTCAGCGTAGTTAATTTTAATCCCTGTGTCTATTGCAACTTCCGGTGAAGGCAAATTGTATTTTTCGGGCATTTGAATATCACGACGAACGGGAACAGTACCGGCGTTTGCAACCATTTGCTGTGCTTCCTGCGACAAAAGATAATCGACGAATTTTTTTGCAACTTCCTTGTTAGGCGCGTCTTTGAAAATTGCAACGGGACTTGGAACCATTAACAATTCTTTCGGGTAAACCATTTGCAAATTGGAGCCCTTGTCGATTTTTGCGGCAGTAATATAATCGACGCCTAAGCAAGCGTTCAAATCGCCGGTTGCCGTATCGTCAACAACTCTGCCGGAGCCCTTGCTTTTAATTGCGCCGTTTTCGCGCAGTTTTACAAAATAATCCCAGCCGAATTGATGTTCAAGCAATGCAACACTCATTAAAGCCGTGCCGGAAAGTGCGGGGTCTGCAATTCCAAATGAATTTCTGTAAGTTTCTGAATTTGCAATTTCTTCCCAGTTTGTCGGCGCAGTTTTAACTTTGTCTGTGTTAATGACAATTCCCAAAGTTCCGAGCCGCGCCGCCGTGAAAGAGCCGTCGTAGTCGTCAAAAGGATTTAACAACTCATTGAAATTTGACGGCTGATATTGTTCAAGCATACCTTGAGCCTTCATTTCGTAAAAATCAGGTACTTCACTTGTCCAAATTATATCTGCCAAAAGTTGTCCGCTTTGACGTTCAGCCTCAAGTTTCGCCATAATTTTTCCCGCGCCTGCAGATTGATAATCGACGTTGACGCCGGGATTTTGTTTCTTAAAACCTTCAATAATCCCGCCAATGAGCGATTCTTTCATTGAAGTATAAATCACAAGTTGTTTACCGTTGGCGGCAGGTTGATTTTGCCCCGTATCGCCGCCGCAACCTCCGACAAGTACCGTTAAACTTAAAATCATTAACAGTACGAAAAGTTTTTTCAACATAAAATCCTCTCCTTAAAAAATTTTCTTACTTGGTATATGTAATTGCGCGTACATTGACGCTTGAATTTTTTATTGTATGCTTGCGTGCATACTGACACCAAAAACTTTTGCCTAGTTTATATACTTGCGCGTACATTGACGCTTGAATTTTTATTGTATGCTTGCGTGCATACGGACGCTTTTAAAAACTAATCCCTAATCCTTAGTCCTTAGTCCCTAATCCCTAACCTTTCGCTAAGACGGCGGCGCAATTCGTTTTGAAATTCATCTGCGCCCGCTTGAAATTTAACTTCGACGCAAATTACAAAAATTGGAATATTCCAGTTAGACTTTGCAAAATCGGCGGGAATTTTTACGGCGTCTTTTTCTGTAATGACGATTGACTCTGCGCCGAGTGCGTCCGCCTGTTCCAAAACGTCATGCATTTCCCGCACGGTGTATTCGTGGTGGTCGGGATAACGGATACTTTCCAAAATTTCCGCGCCCAAATCCCTAAGAGTTTGTTCAAAAGAGGCAGGGTTGCCAATAGCTGAAACTGCCATAATTTGTTTGCCGGAAATACTTTCGACGCTGACGCCTTCACTTGCCAAATCTATAAACCATTCTGCAAGCGGTATAAAGCAACGCGGCTGATGAATACTTTCAACGATTTTTGCATTGGCGTTGTATTTGTGAACAGTTTCTCGAATGTATTCGCCCGCGCCCGCCTCTGCCTGATCAACTTTTGTAATTAGGCAAACGTCCGCGCGGCTGATATGTGACATTGACTCGCGCAAAGTTCCGCGCGGCAACAAATGCCCGTTGCCGAAAACGTTTACCGCGTCAACCAACAAAATATCCATATCGCGTATCAGTTGCCAATGCTGGTAGCCGTCGTCCAAAATTGCAACTTCCGCGCCGAAATGTTCAATGGCGTATTTGCCGGTTACGGCGCGTTCAGCTCCAATTAAAACCGGTACGTTAGGTAAATGTTTTGCAAGCATATAAGCTTCATCGCCCGCCTCTGCCGCGTCCATATGTAAATTTTTTCCGTCTGAAACTATTCCAATTTCGCCGTGCCACTTTGAACGGTAGCCGCGATTCAAAATTACAACTTTGTAGCCCATATCTCGAATATCCCGCGCCAAACGTTGAGCGGTTGGAGTTTTGCCCGTGCCGCCGACCGTGATATTTCCCAAGCTGATAACGTAGCAGTTTAATTTTTCTTTGCCCAAAATTCCCGTCTTGTAACAAAGCAATTTCATATTTACAAGTTGTTCATAGACAAGCGAAAAAACATAAAACAAGCCCATTATCAAAGTCATAAAAAAGCCGTCCGATTCTTTGCTGTGAATCAGATAAATAAAGTACGTGCGCAGGTTTTCAATTTTTTGGGTAGTGCGCGGGTGGCGGGCGTTTTCCTTTGCCTCGTAGGCGGTTAAAACTTTGCGCAAAAGTACGGCGGATTTTCTGGCTGCGCCGCGATTTTCAAGTACAATTTTTAAAGTTTCAGTTTCAAGTTGTTTTCTGCGTTCAATGTCATCGAAAAGTTTTTTAGTTTGTTCAACCAATTCTTCAGGCGAATTTACGGTAATGCAAGCGTTTCTGTTTGTGAAAAGGGCGTGCGTATCTTTAAAATTTTCCATATGATGCCCGACGATAATTGCCTTGCCGTGCGCCGCCGGTTCCAAAATATTATGTCCGCCGTGAGTAACCAAACTGCCGCCGACGTAAATTACATCGCCGATACTGTAAACTTGCCCCAATTCGCCGATTGTATCCAAAATTATAACGTCTTCATTGGCGGGCGGGCGTTTTTGTAATTCAGTTCGAGTTCCAACTTTAAAACCCGCGCGTTTGCAAATGCTGATAACTTCACGAGTGCGCAAAAGTTCACGCGGCGCAATTACCAATTTTAAATTTTTGTGAGTTTCACGAACGGCTTTAAACGCCTGTAAAACATAATCTTCTTCGCCGCGATGAGTACTGCCCGCCAAAAAAATTCCTTCGGCGTCTTTCAAGCCCATATCAGTTAAAATTTTTTCCCGCTCCTCCGGCGTTACGTCAGTATATGTTTGGTCAAATTTTGTATTGCCCGTGACTGTAACCAATTCTTTTGGCGCGCCGAGTTGAATTATATAGCCCGCGTCAATAGGCGATTGCATGGCAAAAAATTTTACCGTGCCGATCATATCAGTTAAAATTGAAAACATATATTTATAGCGGCGCACGCTCTTTTCAGAAATTCGCCCGTTTACCATCATAACGGGAATATGCATTTGACGCGCCGTCATAAAAAAGTTGGGCCATAATTCAGTTTCGACGTTTAAGAAAATACGCGGGTGGATTCTGCGCAAAACTGATGCGGCAACAAAAGGCAAGTCCAGCGGAAAATAAATTATGCTGTCTGCATCCTTGATAATTCTGTTAGCCATTTCGTAGCCGGAAGTTGTAACGACTGAAACTAATATTGGCGATTTTGGAAATTCTTTGCGAAATTCTTTTATGAGCGGGCTTGTGGCGACAATTTCGCCGACTGACGCCGCGTGTACCCAAATACAATTTTTTTTCGCTACCGGTTCAAGTGCGCCGTCCGGGAAATACCCTAAACTTTGCTTGATTCTTTCGACGAAGCCTTTTTCACGAATTGAACGAATTGCAAACACCGGAATTATTATAATCACGACCAGAATTGCCGCAAGGTTATAAAGCAGTTGCATACACGCGCCCCTTTTTTGTAGTGTGATAGTGGTGTAGTGTGGTAGTTGGATAGTTTTAAAGTCACTAACCCTTAGCCCTTGAATTAATTTTATCAAGCCATTGTGAAACTTTCAACTGAATTTGCGCCCAATCGCCGACGCGCCGAATTATCGCCTTGTCATAGATATTGGGGTTGCCCAAAACTTCAGCCGTTAAAACAATTTCTTTTGCGCCGCCCAAATTCAAAATTATTTCTTCATCGCCGTTAAAAATTTCAGTCAAAATAGTTTCATCATTTGAAGTTGCAGTGAGTTTAACCGGCTCATCGACGTGAAATTTGTACAGATTCAGCGGGATTTTTTCAATTTCGTATGGTACGTCGTAGCGATAGAAAAAATTTTTACCGACAGCCAATTTTATGAATGGCGCAATTTTCCTTAGCGGCTCGACGTTTGCAAATATTTCAACTTCAGAAATTCCAAAACCTGTACTGCCTTTGACAAGAAAAATTTCTGCGCGACGGACGAAAATTTTTTCCACGTCAAGAATCAGCGGGCAACCGTTACAGGGTAAAGTTTTTTCTATAACTTGAATATTATCTAAAGAAAATCCCGCGTTGTCAATGTGCAAGCGAATTTTAATCTGCGCGAGTTCGTTGTCAAAAATGTTGCCGTAAATTTTAATTTGTTGAACTTGCACGGCGTCAGCCCATTCAAACTTCAAAACTTTTTCCGAATCGTCAACATTTGGCGTCCAACAATCGCCGAAAATTTTAAAATCTGCAACACTTTCAGCCGCGCCGGAGCTTGCCGTAACTTTTGCAGAAAAAACTTGATTATCCGTGCGGCGTTCAAAAAAAATTTCGTCAGAATTTAAAATTCTAAGCGGTGAAAATTTCTTTGACTTGTAAGCGAAAATTGCGGCGGCAAGGGGATTATTTTTCAGCAAAGTTTTTCGGCAAATTTCGGCAACGGGAAAACGCACGCGCTCCGCCCAATTATAATTTGCACGGTCGATTAAATCAAAGTCGTAATTATCAGTTGTACCGATTTTCGGACGCTTGACTGAAAGTAAATTCGGCGCGTAAAAGTCCGGAGGCGCGTTTAAAGCCGTCGCGCAGGCTAATTTTTTATAAATTTCCGGCTTGTAGTCTTGACATTCTTTTAAAATTTCGCCAATAGTTTTTTCAAAGGTTGACGCTAAATTTTTATGTTCGTTTGAATCATAATCGACGCAAAAAATAATATTGGCGCGCAGTTCCAAAATCAGCCGCTTTAAATCTTTGACAAAAATAATATTTTGAGTCGGTACGCCCAAAATTTTCAGCGCGTAAAGATTTTCAGGCGTAAAATTATTTTCATTTGAATAAGCAATAAAAATTTCTGCGCGAGCCGCCGTAAAATTTAAAGTCATATTGCCCGCAATTAAAATTTCATCCCCGAATTTTTCAGCCAATATTAAAATCCTCGTGCCGAAATACAGCCGCTCAAAAAAAGAATTGCCGACCGTTTCAAATTCTTCCGCGTAAGTAAACTCGTCGCACAATTCCAGCGTTGTATCTATTTCTGATTTTGAAATTTTATCCACTGAATTATCACCACTTAAGAAATTTTGAATTCTGACGATACGATTAATGTAAAAAAATTTTTTTAGAAATGAGGTTTTATAAAATGAAAGAATTTGCTAGAAATGTTTTCAGAACAATTTACAAATCCTATATGGTTGAAGGGGCAAGATGGGATTTAAAATTTGATATTCCGATATGCCCTTGCACTGCAACTGAAATCCCTAAATCGTTAGTTTACTACAACGACCCAAAAATACCTACAGATTTTGAAGGATTCGTACACTTTTATATGGATGACTACAAATTTGAAAGTATCTGGAGAAACCCCAAAAATTCACTTCAAAGATTGCGCCGTTTCGCAGGAATTATTACGCCGGATTTTTCAACCTACTTGGACATGCCCGCCGCACTGAAAATTTATAATACTTACAGAATGCGCGCCTTCGGTTATTGGCTCGGCAAACAAGGACTTCAAGTTATAAATAATGTACGTTGGGGCTATTCCAATTCTTATAAATATTGTTTTGACGGTATTGAACAAAATTCTATTGTTTGTATCAGTAGTCTTGCCAGTTTAGGGACTAAAAGCGATGAAAAACGATTTACTGAAGGACTTGCAGCAATGGTTGAAACTTTGAAACCAAGTCATATTTTATTTTATGGTATGCAAGGCAGAAATTTTATGGATAAATACATTGAAGCCGGAGTTCCTGTTACTTTTTATGATCCACCAAAATTTCACACAGTACAATTTGTCGAAAAAACATATCTTCGTTTTAAGAAGTGGTGAGCATATGAGCAAGAAAAAAGCGTATGAATTTTTTGGAACGATGGATGATATTTTAGATTTGATTAAAAATTTGCCTCCTGCTCCAACTCAAGCGTGGCTTCAAGATTGGAAGGAATTTATTTCTGAAAAGATTCAAAAAAAAATCGACCATCATGAATTTTATCACGAGAAAACAAAATTTCGTGTACGTTTCGATCCTGCTAAAGAAGGTAAACCCTGTTTTGAAGGGAAAGACCATTGGCATGCTTACAATCCCTACACCAAAAATAAACTCGATACATATTTTGATGAAAATGGTAATACCGTAAAAGAAGGATCCGGACCTTCGCATATTATACCAAAAAATGACGAGGAGAATTAACTTGACTATCACAGAATTTGAAGAAAAATATTATCTGCACGACAGCACGATTGATAAAATTGAATATGACGCCGAAAATAAAAAACTTACTTTGACAATAGATTTTTGTTTTTGGATGCAACTCTGGTATGAGCAAGGCAAGCCTGAAAACGGCTTTATCGCCGTAACTTTTGAAAATGTTTCTTTTTACGAATATGAAGACTACGACCCGAGCAAACTTTTTTCAGATTTTACCCCTGAAATTTTACAAACTGAAATTGAAGATGATATGTTAATTATATACACCTTTGAATTTGTACGTTACGAGCCGGGCGAAGATTTATATCCAATAATGAGAATCCGCGCCGAAAATGTAACAGTTGAAGAAATTTAACTGCCAATAATTTCTTTAAAGTGGCGATTAATCCTGCATTGTGTTATAATACAAAAAATTTTTGAAAGGCAGTGCATAGGGTTGAAACTTTTTGAGAAATTGGCGGCAGGTTTTTTAGGTGTAACGATGATTTTTGGCACGGCAAATTCAGAGGCGGCAGAAAAGCCCAAAGTTGAAAAAAGAATTGCGATAAACGTTGCAAGCAGATTAATGGCTTACTACGAAAATAATAAAAAAATTGCAGAATATCCTCTCGGTTTGGGCAAAACTTACACTCCGACGCCGGTAGGGTATTTTAAAATTTTGGAAAAGGTAATTAATCCGACGTGGATTGATCCTTCAGACCCCGAATATATGGTTTCTTCCGGTCCGGCAAATCCTTTAGGTTATCGCTGGATGCAAATTCGCGGCAATTATGGTATTCACGGCACTAATCGCCCTGAAAGTATCGGCGGTTACGTTTCAAACGGCTGTGTACGTATGCTTGAAAAAGACGTTGAGGAACTTTATGACAGGGTTGACGTTGGAACGCCGGTTGACATAACGTATAACCGCGTGGTTGTTGAAAAAGTCGAAGACGGCAACGTTGCTTATTGGATTTACCCCGACGGCTACGGCTGGCAAAGTATCGACGTGGCTTACGTCAACGGCTGGCTTGAACCGTACGGCGTTGCTCCCTTTGAAAGTGATTCTGCCATTGAAGAAAAAATTATACTTTCGGACGGCACTCCAACTTATATTGGCAAGCCTTATAATATCGAAGTTAACGGCAGGCGAATTGAGGCAGTAAAAGCTAACGGGCGGAATTTTTTGGCAAAGGCGGTTGTTCGCGACAATATAAATTATTTGCCGGTAGTTCCAATAGCTATGGCTCTTCGTACAAGGTTGGAATGGCGCGAGGGCGAGGCAACTTTGAAAACCAAGTACGGCACGGTTACAGGCTTTGAAAGTAAAAATCAAATTTACTGCAACGCCGACGACGCAATTATTTTACTAAACATTGACGGCGGCTTACAAAATATTTCAGATAAACCTGAAGACGGCAAAGTTTTTAAATTTTACACCGCCAATCACGATTTAGATAAACCCAAGAAGGATAAAGATAAAAAGAAAAACAAGAAAAAGCCGGAAGAAACTTTAACTGAAGAAATTCAAACCGACGAAACCAAGACTGACGATAAAAAATCTAAGAAAGGCAAGAAAAAGCCTGAAGAAACTTTAACTGAAGAAATTCAAACCGACGAAACCAAGACTGACGATAAAA
>CALDHY010000061.1 GCA_937901445.1 uncultured Selenomonadales bacterium | reverse complement strand
TTTAAGATTTTTTTCATTAGCCAAAATTTCAGTGTAGTTGACGTAAACAAAAATATCTGCGAGCGTCAAGCCGTAACAAATTGGCAAATCGAAAATTGCACAAACTGTAAAAGCCAGTGGAAACGGCAGAATTATTTCAAGTGATTTTTTTTCGTACAGTTTCAGGTAGAAAAAAATTTTTAGTACGCCAACTGCCAAAATTCCCCAACTTAAATATTTTATAAAATCCGTCGGAACAAAAAAAATAATCGCGCAGGTTGCAAAATAGACGAGTTGAATTATTAAAATTTGCGAAAAAGCTTTTTGTGCAACAGTTTCATTAAAAACTGTCAGCTGTTTGTAAAGTAAGATTGAGACCGCCGCCGCGCAAAAGGCATTGGCGAAAACGTAATTGAGCTCCATAGAGCGTCACCTTTCCGCGCTAATTAGTGTCGATAAAAATTTTAGAA
Organism: uncultured Selenomonadales bacterium; assembly: GCA_937901445.1. Classification (GTDB taxonomy): domain Bacteria; phylum Bacillota; class Negativicutes; order Selenomonadales; family Selenomonadaceae; genus Quinella. Next base: position 2,468 of record CALDHY010000061.1, on the reverse strand, counting down.
TTATCGTCGAGCGTCAAAGAATCATTGTCAATATCGATAATTTTTTTGCCGTTTAAAGTATCGCCGAGTTCAAGGATTAAATTTTCTTCAGCAGTTTTTTCGTCCGGAATAATTTTTTGAATGAGTGCAGATTTTTTATCGCCGGTAATTGCAGTGCCGCGCAGGATAAATTTTTCAGTTGGAGCGGGCGGAACCTGCGCGACGGGTTGTTGAATAATTTCAGGCGCAGCGGGAATTTCCGGCAAAGGCGGCGGCGTTTCAATTTTTGGCTTAGACGGAACTTTGAAAGGGTCTGCAACGTACAAATCATCGGAATTTGCGCCGAGTACAGCGGTAATATTTTCGGCGGCGTTTGAAGTGGCGGCGTTTTTGACAGTGATAATTTTTTTGTTGGTGTCAACTTGTTCAACGAGTACAGGATTTTCAACGGGCGCGGGTGTTTCAGTCAAATTAATTTCTTCGCCGGTAGAATTTTCATCGGCAAAATAAAAAATTACTGCCACTACAAAACAAATGAAAACTGCCGCAAATCGAATTTTATTTTCTTGAATTTCTTTTAAATTGGACTGCCAAAAATCCTTTAGCTTAGATTTTAATTCGTCGTTGAACATTTTTAAGCCTTAGTCCCTGTTTTCGAGCGCAGAATTTACAAACGCTCTAAAAAGCGGGTGCGGATGATTGGGGCGGGATTTTAATTCGGGATGAAATTGACAGCCTACAAACCACGGGTGTAAATTTTTATCCAATTCGACAATTTCAACCAAACTGTTATCGGGCAAAACTCCGGCAATAACCATTCCCTTTTCAGCTAAAATTTCACGATAATTATTATTGAACTCGAAGCGGTGGCGGTGACGTTCACTAATTTCAGAAAGTTCATTGTCGCCGAAATAAGCCGCCGCCGTAAAAGTATTCGGCGTAACTTTGCAAGGATACGCGCCGAGCCTCATTGTGCCGCCCTTGTTTATAACTTTTAATTGAGAATCCATAAGCGCAATTACGGGATTTTCAGTTTCAGGATTAAATTCAGTAGAATTGGCGTCAGTCAAATTGCAAACGTTACGCGCAAATTCAATAACCGCGCACTGCATACCTAAACACAATCCCAAAAACGGAATTTTTTTTGTGCGGGCAAAATTTATCGCCTTGATTTTTCCTTCAACGCCGCGATCTCCGAAGCCGCCGGGTACAAGAATACCTTTGCAACCGCTGAAAATTTCTTCCAAGTCAACGTCGGGCGATTCAATTTTTTCTGCGTGTACAAATTTCACATTGACGGCGGCTGAATTGTCAATTCCCGCGTGATGCAACGCCTCAACAACCGAAATATAAGCGTCCGGCAATTCAACATATTTTCCAACAACGGCGATTTTTACTTTGCGCTCGGGATTTTTAATTTTGTAAACCATACGCGCCCAATCTTCCATTTTGGCGGGAGACTGCGGCAAGTTTAATTTTTCAAGTACAATTTTATCAAGCCCTTCACTTTGCATAATTAAAGGAACTTCATAAATTGTTGACGCTGTGCGATTTTCTATAACTGCGTTTTCGTCAACGTCGCAGAAAAGGGCGATTTTCTTTTTCATATCACGCGAAATAGTTTGTTCCGTACGACAAACTAAAATATCCGGCTGAATACCAATGGCGCGCAATTCTTTAACGCTGTGTTGAGTAGGCTTAGTTTTGAGTTCGCCCGCCGCGCCAATGAAAGGAATTAAAGTAACGTGAATATAAATTGCGTCATTTTTGCCGACTTCTTTTTTGACTTGACGAATTGCCTCAAGGAAGGGCAAACTTTCAATATCGCCGACAGTGCCGCCAACTTCAGTAATGACAACATCAGCGTTATCAGCTTCAGCAACGGCGTAAACGCGGGCTTTAATTTCGTTGGTAACATGCGGAATAACTTGAACTGTGGAGCCGAGATAATCGCCCTTGCGTTCTTTGTTCAAAACGGACCAATAAACTTTGCCGGTTGTTGTATTTGAATTTTTTGTAAGGTTAATGTCAATGAATCTTTCGTAATGCCCCAAGTCTAAATCTGTTTCCGCGCCGTCATCGGTAACAAAAACTTCGCCGTGTTGGTACGGACTCATTGTGCCGGGGTCGATATTTATATAGGGGTCGAATTTTTGAATTGTAACTTTAAGCCCGCGACTTTTTAAGAGTCTGCCAAGTGCCGCCGCAGTTATGCCTTTGCCGAGCGAAGATACTACTCCGCCTGTCACGAAAATATATTTAGCCATGAGAAAATTTCTCCTTCGTCGAAATTTTAGGGATTAAGGATTAGGAAAATTCCCCTAGTCCTTAGCCCCTAGCTCCTAGTCCTTAAAAATCTATTCTTCGTCTAATTTGTCAATTTTGTAAGTGGTAGTTTTGCCGCGCTTTTTAATTTCCGGCGGATTCCATTCAGTCAAGCCCCATTTGCCTTTTTCGTAATATTGAAAGCGGCTGTCCATGTTAATCAT
>CALDHY010000060.1 GCA_937901445.1 uncultured Selenomonadales bacterium | reverse complement strand
TTTCGGGTATCTGATGGGTGCGGAACGACACCAGCGTTCCGTCTATGTCAAAAAAAACTGCCCTATTCATTCTTCCCCTCGCCATTCTTGTAAATGATATAGATTCTGATTAACAACATTAAAACCCAAAGTACAAACACTACAATATAGATTTTATTGAACGTCGTCAAGTTTTCATAGTCCATTTTGGAAAATAAAAACGCCGCCGCCGCTATTATCAGGGCGTCAAAAATACTTATCGCCCTTTTCAAAACTTCGAGCAATTTAACCACCCCCAACAGTTTTTTTGATTGTATCATTTTATTTTCATTTATAATATAAAAAATTTTTAAAAACTGCAATAAATCTGCTATAATTTGTAGAAATTTTTTTTTTTGGGAGGCTCAAGACTTGCAAAATAAAACCTTAGCGACAACAACTTTAGCGGGCTGTGCGATTTTGGCGGCTGGAACTTTGCCGACTTCGCCGCTTGCCAATTTTATTACAACTTCAACCGGCGCAACGATTTTAAATTTATTTAATCACGGCTTTATAGCGGCAACAATAGGCGGGCTTGCCGACTGGTTTGCAGTTACCGCGCTTTTTCATAAGCCGCTGGGAATTTCTTACCGCACTGAAATTTTGAAACGCAACCGCCAAAGAATTTCTGAAGCTCTGATTGAATTTGTTGGCGAAGATTTATTAAACACCAAAAACATTATGGAAACATTAAAAGACGAAAACGCCGCCAAACTTTTGATAGATTTTCTGGAAAATTACGGCGGCAGAAAAAAGGTTAAAATACTTGTCGGCGAAATTTGCAGTGAACTTTTTAAAAATATTGACGTTGAGAAAGTTTCAAGGGAGGTTGCACCGCTTATTGAAAATGAGGTTAAAAATTTTGACGTGCAAAAAATTATAACTGCCGCTGTCAAGGTTGTCACGAAAGAAAAGACTGCTCGTAAAATTTTAATTATGTTGCTGGATACCGGCAGAAAAATTTTAAGCTCCGAACATATGCAGGAAGAGATTTACAAAAAGATTAAAGAACTGCGCGAGGCGTACGAAGGAGACAGTGCCGGGCGCGCTATGGTGCTTGCGTCAATGAATTTGACTGACGAAAAAATTTTGTCAATCCTTAATGAAAACGTCGGCGATAAAGTTACTGAAACGATTGACGCCCTGCAAGCAAACGGCGTTATCAGTGCGGAAAAAAATAAAGTCGCGCAGGATTTAATAAAATCTTTTTCAAACGCCGTAAATTCTGCCACTTCCAACATTGACACCGGAAAATTTCAATCCGAATTTGAAAATATTTTTAATACAAAAATTGACGTTGCCGGTTATCTTCAAAATTGGCTCGCGCAGGGCGGGAAGTTTTGGCAGTCTGAAATTGATAATCTTGTTGACAAAAAAATTGACGAATTTATTTTTAGTACGGAATTGCAGAATAATTTTGACGCGCTGATTAAAAATATGATTGAAAATCTTTTGAACGAATACCACGACCAAATCCCCGCGTTGATTCGTGAACGCCTTGACAAATTCGATGACGATAAACTTACTGAATTTGTTGAAAGTCGCGTTTCTGACGATTTACAAATGATTAGGATTAACGGCTCTGTTTGCGGCGGGCTTGCCGGAATGTTTTTGTACATTGTTTCATTGATAATCTCGCAGATTGTAAATTAAAAATTTTTATTAAAAATCCCCAGCCCTTAGTCCTTAGCCCTTAGCCCTTAAAAAGGAGTGAAAATTTTGGAAAGATGGAATAAAGCAGATACAACGCTTTTATGTGCCGCGCTGTGTTTTGTGGCGGCGGTCGGTTTTAGAATTTTGTACCCTGAATCAATTTTGACTGAAGGAATTTTATTTGTTACAGAGGCGGCAATGGTCGGCGGTATCGCTGACTGGTTTGCAGTAACCGCACTATTTAAAAAGCCGCTCGGTTTTCCATTTCATACGGCAATACTGCCTAATCGCCGAAAAGAATTTGTTGAGGCGTCAACCACAATGGTACAGCAAGAATTTTTTTCAAGGCGCGCACTTTTCAAAAAGCTTGACAACTTCGACTTGTTGCCGGTACTGATAAATTATCTTGAAAAGCCGGAAACTAAACATTTTTTACTTAACGAAATTTTAGCCGCGCTGAAAAAATATATTACGTCAACAGATAAAAAATCGCAGTCAAAGTTAATCGCCCAAAAATTACGGCGGGAACTTGAAAACATTCCGGTAACAGAATTAATTGACGACGGCGGGCGGTGGTTAAAATCTACCGGCAAAGACACTGAACTTTTTGCAGGCTTGATGAAGAAACTGAAAGACATTGCCGCCAAAGATGAAACACGCGCAAAACTTCAGGGCGTCTTAGAAAAATTTGCAGAGGAAAAAACTAAAAACGCGGGCGCATTTTCACTGTTAATGGCGGGCTTGGCGCAGATGTTAAACTTCGTGAACTTTGAAGAGGCGGCTGAAATTATGCAAGTTCAACTTGTAAAACTTTTGGACGAACTTTCAAGAAATACGCAGATACAACGCCGCACATTAAATGAATGCAGATTGAAACTTTCAGAGCTTGCCGAAACTTCAGATTTTAGAAAATTAATTGAGCAGGTGCAGGTTGACTTAGCCGCCGCGTTGCCGCTCGAAGAAACTGTTGAAACTGCGCTTGCAAAAATTGAAACGCCAATTTTAGAAATGAAACTTAATGAATTTGCCCCCGTCGCGCAGGTCTCAAAAAATTTCGGCGTAATTTTGGCTGAAACTTTAATTGAACTGTACGACAAATTTTTAGCAGGTTTAAAAAATGACGGCGAAATAAAAAAAGCCGTAGAAAAATTTCTCGGCGAATTGGCGGCGCGTGCCACGTTTTATGCACAGCCGCTCGTTGGTGAAGTTGCAAAGTCCGCGCTTAACAGAATGACTGACGAACAACTTAACAGTTTGGTTTACGATAAAGCCGAGCCGGATTTTGTCTGGATTAGAATGAACGGCTCCATAGTTGGTTCTTTCATCGGCGTAATAATTTTTGCGCTGATTAAAATAATTTCTTAAAAAAATTTAGCCGCCTTTTTAGTTTGGTAGTGTGATAGTGCGGTAGTGTGGTAGCAAAAAAACTACACCACTACACCACTATCCAACTATCCCACTACAAGGGCGGCTTTTTTTATTTTCCTTGTTGTAACGCCATTTATCAAAAATTTATAAAAAAGGGCGTAAAATTTTTTAATTCGACTTAATCTGAATTTTTCCTGTAAGTGAAAAAAGTTTTTTCAAGTGCAACAATATTTTACTGAAATATTCTGAAAGTCAACTGAAAAAAGCGGCAAATTTTTAATAAAAAAAAGCTTGACAAAGAAAAATTTCTGTACTATACTACGCGCAACTTGAAGGTAAGGAACAGGTTGAAAGAGTTTAGAGGAAACATGGACACTCCAAACAGAAAGCCTCCTGAACCGAGCCGGAAGGTTAAAGTAAGGATTTTTCAGTTTTAACGGTTCAAATTTAAGGAGGATGTTCAAAATGAAAAAGTCTTTAGTAGCTGCCTTGACAGGCGCACTCGTAATTGGCGCAACTGCCACAACTTTTGCGGCACCAAGCGACAGTCCTTTCAGTGATGTTCCTGAAGGGCATTGGGCTTATAATGCTGTTGTAACTCTTACAAGAGACGGCGTTATCGAAGGTTACGGCGACGGAACTTTCCGCGGCAACCGCAATATCACCCGTTATGAAATGGCGCAGATGGTTGCACGTGCATTGGCAAGATATTCAAATACTTCCGGTGCTGATCAGGGTGCAGGCATGACTAATGCCGAACGTCAAAGACTTCAAGACCTTGAAGCAGGTCAAGAAGAATTGCGCCAAGAAATTGCAAACGGTAAATCCGGTTTAACTTCCGAACAAGCTTCATTGCTTCAAAAACTTAAAGTTGAATTTGCACCTGAATTGAAGAGGCTCGGCGTGCGTGTCAATGAGCTCGAAGATCGCGTTGATGACCTTGATGGTCGCGTTAGTGATCTTGAAAGAAATGCTGACGTTGTAAAATGGACAGGCAAAATTGAATACACCTACAATCACCGCAAATTTACCGGTTATGGTGCTACTGCTAAAACAAGCGGACATGATGGCGTATTTCGTCTTGAACCTTCAGCTGAATTGAATGACCATTGGAAAGCAGTTGCTCGTTTCGATGCAAACTTCAGCCTTCAAAATGACAGTACACAGGATGTTTTCCTTAAGAGAGCATATGCACAAGGCGATTATGACAAATTTGGAATTAAACTTGGTCGTATCGGATTCTGCCCCTCAATCGAAGATGGCGTTGCAGTTGATACTGTAGTTTCAGGTGCTGAACTTTCATTCGGTAGCAAATGGAAATTCATTGCAACTGCCGGACGTGCCGGTGGCGGCGATGAACCTGAATATGCAGGATTCTATTCTCGCAGTGCCGGTACCAGTGACGACCCGACAGATATTGTTGGTTTGAATGTTCGTTATAATCCCGGCGATACAGGACTTTATGGCGGCGCAAGCTACTACTTCGCAAAAGATGGCGATTTTGCAGATTACAGCAATAAGACCAATAGTTGGGGTATTCCTAATGAAGACAAAGCCGGTATTTGGGCTGTAGGTCTCGGTTACAAATTTAACAGTATGTTTGACTTGCACGGCAGCTATGCCAATAACTCCAAAGCTGATTATCAAGATAACGCTTGGGCAGTTGATCTTCGCTATGGTAAATATGGCGATTATGCAGATCAAGGCGATTGGGCTATTTGGGCAGGCTATGCAAGATTTGGTCGCGGCGTCGGTATCGTTTCAAATCAAGGCGATGACATTCGTACAGGCGAAAAAGGCTGGCACGTCGGCGCGGGCTATGCTCCGTTCAAAAATGTTGGTCTCCAAGTAAGATATGCTGATGCTAAAGTCATTGATTCAAAACTTAAAGATAAACACTTCTGGGCACGTGCCGAATTCTTCTTCTAAGATTAACTTACAATCGAACTTAATAACTTAACTGATAACACGGGAGCTCTCGATTCTGTCGGGGGCTCTTTTTGGTTACAAAAATTTCTGCTATAATAATTTTGAAAGGAAGTGTTCACAATGGCAGACTTGGAAAACCGCGTTGACAAACTCGAAAATAAAACTAATGAACTTGATAACAAGGTAAATGTTTTGGCTCAAAAAGTTGATGATTTTATTGTAGAGATACGCCAACAAAACGCTTTACGTGCGGCGGAACTTCAAGATTTCAAAAACGAAATGCGTCAACAAAACTCAATGCGTGCCGCCGAAATTGCGCGTACAGATGCAAAGATTGAAACGTTGCGCGAAAAACACGATGCAGATATTAAGGAACTTAACCAAAAAATTGATGACAAATTTGATAAACTGTCTAACCAAATTCACACTACCGCAATAGCAACAATTTTAGGCGTCGGAGCGATTGTCGTAGCTGTAATGGGATTTGCATGGGCGATTTTTACTCCGGATAAAACTGAACCGCCGGTACAAACTCCGCCCGCCGCAACTGCTCAAGTTCAAACTGCAGATAACGCCGAATAAAAAAAGAAAAGCCGCCGAAAAACAGGCGGTTAAAATATCAATTTAAAAATCCTATGAAATTATATTGCGCCGTAATGGAACTGTCAAATTGCAGGAAAAAATTTCATTGCGGCGAATTTTTTTTCTCAAAGTTTTTGTAATGGAGTGATTTAAAATGTCAGCAAAGGGCGATATGCTCGCGGGCAAATGGTACAATGCAAATTTTGATTCTGAACTTTTGAGAGAGCGTATGATTGTTAAGGATTATTGCCTTGAGTTCAATAACTTGCCATTGAGTGATTTGGGACACCGCCGCGATGTCCTGCGCGAAATTCTGCAAAATGTTGAAATTGAACAAATTGAAATTATGCCGCCGTTTATGGTTGACTACGGCTACAATGTTTTTATGGGCGCGGGATGTTTCTTTAATCACAATGTTTACCTTATGGACTGCGCGAAAATTAAATTCGGCAAAAAATGTTTCATAGGTCCGAATTGCGGCTTTTATACCGCGCTGCATCCGCTGGACGTTACACAACGCAACGCCGGCTTTGAACAGGCGCAACCTATCACTATTGGCGATAACGTTTGGATTGGCGGAAACGTTGTAGTTTTGCCGGGCGTCACGATTGGCAGTAATTCGGTTATCGGCGCGGGCGCGGTTGTAACAAAAGATATTCCGGTCGGAGTCGTAGCGTTCGGCAACCCTTGCAAAGTTGTTAAAGAAATTCCGAGCACCACAAAAAAATAAATAAACTTCCATTTGCGCTGAAATTCGATTTAAGCCGCCTTCAAAAATTTTTAACATCTTTGTACCATTGACGCCGAAAAATTCACCACAGGGGCAAATCTGCGCGTCTGCGGGCAAATTTTTTTTAGTCAATGAAAATTTAAATTCAGCAGTCAAGTTAAGGGTTAGGGAAATTTTCCTTAGCCTTTAGATTCTGTAACAGAAAGGTTGTTGGGATTGAAAAGGGAACTGATTCATCTTGAAAACGTGGTTAAGAAATTTGGAAACTTAACAGTTCTTGACGAAATTGACTTGACGATTTACGAAAATGAATTTGTAACATTGCTTGGACCTTCCGGCTGCGGCAAAACAACTTTGCTCCGAATTATCGGAGGATTTGAAAAACCTGACGCAGGCAAAGTTATTTTTGACGGTAAAGATATTACAGACACGCCGCCCAATCGCCGCCCGGTTAATACCGTCTTTCAAAAGTATTCGCTGTTTTCACATATGAACGTTGAAGAAAATATTTCTTTCGGACCAAAAATCGCCGGTAAATCTGCAGATTATATCAGCGGCAAAGTTAAATACGCACTTAAACTTGTCAATCTGGACGGCTACGAAAAACACGACGTTACAAAGTTAAGCGGCGGACAACAACAACGAATTGCAATAGCCCGCGCCATTGTCAATGAACCAAAAGTTTTGTTGCTTGATGAGCCCTTGAGCGCGCTTGATTTAAAACTTCGCCGCGCAATGAGAAATGAACTCGTCAGAATTAACCGTGAAACAGGAATTACTTTTATTTTCGTCACGCACGATCAAGAGGAAGCCCTTTCAATGTCTGATACAATCGTTGTAATGAATCAAGGCTATATTCAGCAAGTCGGCACGCCGGAAAATATTTACAACGAGCCGGAAAACGCCTTTGTTGCAGATTTTATCGGCGACAGCAACATTATTGACGGCGTTATGGTACGTGATAAATTGGTTAGAATTTTGGGCAGAGAATATCCCTGCGTTGATGAAGGTTTTCCGCCGGAAAGTCCCGTTGACGTTCAGATTAGACCGGAAGATATAACTTTGACTGAACCTCGCCCTGACGCTCTCACAGGCTCTGTAACGCGCGTTGTTTTTTGGGGTATGTCTTATGATATAACTGTTGACGCGGGCGGCTTCTCGTGGCTTGTACAGTCCATACACGGGCGCAAAATTGGCGAAAAGGTAAGTTTGCATTTAGATCCTTACAATATCCAAATTATGGCTAAGCCTCAATCTGAAGATGAACAAGTGGCAACAGAAATTTAAATTATGGACGAATATTACAAAGACGACAGCGCGGCACTTTTTCTTGGAAACATTTTTGAAGTTTTGCCGCAAATGGATACTGGATCAGTTGACGTGATTTTTGCAGACCCGCCGTATTTTCTTTCTAACGACGGTATTTCTTGCAGCGGCGGCAAAGTTGTTTCTGTCAACAAAGGCAACTGGGATAAAATTTCCACACTTGAAGAAAAACACGAATTTAATCGGCGTTGGATTAGACTTGCCAAAAATATTTTGAAACCTGACGGTACAATTTGGATTAGCGGTACTTTGCACAATATTTATTCTGTTGGTATGGCATTGGAGCAAGAAGGATTTAAAATTTTGAATAATATCACGTGGCAAAAAACTAATCCGCCGCCTAATTTGTCGTGCAGATATTTCACGCACAGCACGGAAACTATTTTATGGGCGCGCAAAAATGATAAATCTGCGCGACACTTTTTTAATTATGAACTTATGAAAGAATTGAACGGCGGTAAACAAATGAAAGACGTTTGGACGGGAAATTTAACGCCGCAAAAAGAAAAAATTTTCGGCAAGCATCCGACGCAAAAACCGCTGTACCTGCTTGAAAAAATTTTATTGGCGTCAACTCAAGAAAACAATTTGGTATTAGATCCGTTTTGCGGCAGCGGCACTACCGGTGTTGTTTGTAAACTTCTGAACAGAAAATTTATTGGTATTGATAACAATGAAGATTTTATAAAATTGTCGAAAGAAAGGCTGATTCACGCCGATGAATACAAGAAACTTTGAGGAATGGCTGAAAACTTTTCGTGCGTCAATTAACGGTTACAACTACTACACAGATTTTGAAAAAGTTTATGAAAATGTGGCGCGGCTGAAAGTTGAACTTCATATTTTAAATTCGCTGATTAACTCAAAAAATATCGAGAGCGATTTTGAAAAAATTTTGGCAGATTATCCGCAATGTTTAAAAGCTGTACCAATTTTGTTGGCAGTCCGAGAAAATGAAATCTTTTGCCAAGATGACGGCGGCGAAATTTTTTATAACTTCGACAATGCCAATCAAAGTATCGAAACTTACAAATATTTCATGCGGCGCACGGGGATTTTTGATTTATTGGAAAATCACATTATCAGCAATTTGTACGATTATGTTACCGGCGTTGAGGTCGGGCTTGATTCTAACGGCAGAAAAAATCGCGGCGGTACTCAAATGGAACGGCTTGTAAAAAGTTTTTTGCAAAAGGCAAATGTGGAATTTTACGAACAAATGTACATAAACGAAATAGAAATTAATTGGCGCGTTGATTTATCCGCAATTTCGGCGGGCGGCACTTCAACCAAACGCTTTGATTTTGTCGTTAAAACTGCAGAAAAAATTTTTGTTATTGAAACGAATTTTTATGCAAGCGGCGGCTCAAAATTAAATGAAGTTGCAAGAAGTTACAAAATGCTCGCGCAGGAGTCACGGCAGATTAAAAATTTTCAATTCGTCTGGATAACTGACGGCGAAGGCTGGAAAACTGCCAAAAGAAATTTGAAAGAAACTTTCCTTGAACTTGACACGCTTTACAATATCAACGATTTAAAAAATGGCGTACTTTTGAAACTTTTTAAGGAGGATTGATAAATGTTTCATTCGGCAACAGTAAGAAATTTATTTTTGGCTCCGTTCGTAATTTGGGCGGGGATTTTTATTTTTGTACCGCTGGTATTTATAATTTGGTACGGCGTGACGGACGCGGCGGGCAATTTTTCACTTGAAAATTTGGCAATGATTTTTCAAACAGAATTTTTCCGCTCGCTTGAAATGTCAGTTTTATTGGCGTTTGTAAGTACGGCAGTTTGTTTAATTTTGGCTTATCCGCTGTGCTTAATTTTGGTGGAGCGTGCAAAAAGCGCGGGCTTGATAATAACATTGCTTTTCGTGTTGCCGCTGTGGATGAACACGCTCCTTTCTACAATGGCTTGGCAGACAATCCTTGAAAAAAACGGTATAATCAATCAGATTTTGCGGCTGTTATCGTTGCCGGATTTTACGTTAATAAACACTTCGGCGGCGGTAGTTTTGGGAATGATTTATAATTATCTGCCGTATATGGTCTTGCCGCTGTACGTGGCGTTGTCCAAAATTGATTCAAGCGTAATTGAGGCGGCAAAAGATTTAGGCGCGTCAACGTGGCAAACTTTCACGAAAATAATTTTGCCGTTGAGTATACCGGGCGCAGTTAGCGGCGTTACAATGGTTTTTATACCGGCGTTGACAACTTTTGCGATTAGCGCACTTTTGGGCGGCGGCAAAGTTTTATTGATTGGCAACGTCATTGAACAGGAATTTACTTTTGAGTATGACTGGAATTTGGGCGCGGCGTTATCAATCGTGCTGATGATTTTTATTGTGCTGAATATGATTTTAACTTTTATTTTTGACAGAGGGGCGGAAGAATAAATGGCAAAACTTAAAACAATCTACCTTGCGATAATTTTTCTGTTCCTGTACGCGCCAATAGGAGTTTTAATCGCGCAGTCCTTCAACGAAAGCCGGTATCGCGGACATTGGACGGGATTTACTTTCAAATGGTACGCGGAACTTTTTGAAAATGAAGAAATTTTGGACGCGCTGTCAAACACAATTTCAATAGGTTTTTTTTCAGCGTTAATCGCAACCATTTTAGCGTTGGTAACTTGTTTAGCCCTGCGCGAGGTCGGCAAAAAATGGCGGGCAATGTTTATGAGCGTGGCGAATATTCCAATTTTGAACGCTGATATTGTAACGGGAATATCACTGATGCTATTATTTTTGGGAATGGGAATAAAGCTCGGTTACGGCTCAATTTTATTGGCGCACGTGGTTTTCAATGTGCCGTATGTAATGCTGTGCATAATGCCGCAGTTAATGGCGTTAGATAAAAGTTTTTATGAGGCGGCGTTAGATTTGGGCGCGTCGCCCTTCAAGGCGTTTACAAGCGTTGTTTTGCCGGAATTGAGACCGAGCATTTTTGCAGGATTTTTATTGGCGTTCACAATGTCGGCGGACGATTTTATAATAACGTACTTCACGCGCGGCGCGGGCGTCGATACACTGCCGACAGAAATTTATTCGGAATTAAAATTGGGCATACATCCGGAAATGTACGCCCTTTCAACGCTTGTATTTTTCACGGTTTTAATTTTCGTGATACTTTTTGCGATTAACAGAAAAAAATTAGGACAAACCGAATTTTAATCGTAAGCAATTTTCTTAAAATCTTCATAAAAATTATTGTTATCGCCCTGATTGAAAAAGTGCAAGCCCCAAATTTTATATTCGCTGCCGTCAGTCAAAATTGTTGGATTGACGGCTTTTTTTAATTGCAACAAAAATTTTTCTTTCCACTCGTCTTTTGGCTCTAAATATTCGCCTTTCGCCTCAATGAAAATTTGCAACTGCTCCGCTGTACCGTCTTTTTTCTGCAGGAACAAAATATAATCCGGCTCAAAGCGTTTGCCCTCTTCAAATGAATAAATTCCGCACTGCCGCTCATTTCGTACAAGATAAATTTTGCTGTAAATTTTTTCAAGTCTGTAAATATTTTCGCTGAAATATTCAACCAATGCTTTTTCTTCAGAAGTGCCGAAATTGTCGGTGTAGGCGTACCAATCCTTGTCAGTTAAATCAAGCGAAAATTTATTTTGAGATTCGCCGAGTCCGCCTTCGTGCGTCGTCGAATAATTGACGGTTTTATTTGTGAAAATATTGCTGACGCCGTGCGGAAAAAATTTAGTTGTACCTTCGTAGGATTTTTGCGGCTTTTCAATTTTGTCTGCAATTTCGCCCAAAACTTTCAAAACAGCCGCATACAAAATTTTGGCGCAGGGGTTTTCTTCAGGCGTTTTTATATTAATCCTTATGTTGCCCAAATAACTTTCGTCGAAAATAAAATTTTTTGTCGACTGCAAATTTTGATAAATACTTTTCAAATTGTTAAACTTGTAGGCTGGAAATTTCGCCAACGCCTTATTTACAAGGGCGTAATTTATCGCCGCAATTTCTTTAAAAGTTTTTGTGACGGCGTAAACATTAAATTTATTTGAATCCTGCGCGACGTCTTCAAGCAATAAATTTTCTGTATCGGCAACTCCAGCACTGATTTTATAGATATAAATTTTTTCACGAACGGCGGGCGGCAATCCCTCAAGTTTAGGCGGCGGAATTTCTACACGCTCATTCAGAAAAACTACGCCGCTTTTATAAAAATTTGACTGCTTGAAACTTTCTTTGAGTTCGTAAGTACAAGAAGTTCTATCCATTTCAAGCCCAATTTGTCTAAGAGCTTCTTGCAGTTCGTTAATATAGCGTGAATCCTGTTGACAATGATAATAAAGCGTTTCGCAAATGTGAAGCGCGTTTTCTCTGTCAAAATCAAATTTGCGCTGAAATTTCGGCTGTTCGTCATTGAGTTGGAAAGGGAAATAACGCGCGCCGCGTCCGATAAGTTGAGCCTCTGAAATTGTAGCCGGAGAAATTCTTTTGCCGCCGCTTTGCCGCGTTTCATACAAGCGCACAATGTCAAACAAATTCAAAACGTCCCAGCCTTCATCAAGTTTCTTGACTTCAAAAATTGCGCGGTAGGGGTTATTTTTATCTTCCAGCGAATTTAATAAAATTTGATTCTTTTCGGCGTCTTTATCGTCATTTACCGAAATGCAATGAGCCGCTGAAAAATCGTCGCGCAGTTCGGCGGCTAACATTTCAAAATTAATTCCACTTTTGGCGAAATATGCAAAGGCGCGTTGAACAATTTCATTGGTACAGATTTTTGACAACTCGCGCAGTTTTTCGCCGCTCAAATTCTTTATCACGTCAAGAAATTCAGCCATAAAATTTTGACTGTCGGCAATTTTCGCAGATTTAAAAAGAATTACCGGCTTGATACTCAACCTGTTATCTTGAAAAATTTTCAGCCGGTATTGACTTAAAATAATCGCCTGTAAAGCCTTATCCATTACCGGCAAATCTGAACGCAAGCTGATTATATCCTTTGAAAATCTGTCGTTGTAAAATTTTTGGAGCGGATAATCAAAAATAATTTTATCTTCATAGGCGGCTTTAATCGCAGGGTTTTTGAGGTCACAAGTTGCCGTAAATTCCAGTAAAATATTTTCCGGATTCTGCGCGAAAATTTGTTTAATCGTGTTTTCCCAAGTGTAAGAATTATCGTCAACCTTGCCGCCTTTTTTTGTGTAGGCGTTCAAATGGTGCGCCTCGTCAGAAATAAGCACAATTTTTTTATCTTTGAAATCGTCAAGCGTAACTGCATTTTCACGCGGCATAAAAATTTTGGTATGCAAGCCCTGCGTTGTATCGAAACAAATATTTATTGCGCCTTCGTCCGCCGCTTGAAAGTTTTCAACCGCGTTGATTCTGATTTTTTCGCCGTCAATTATTATTTCGTCGGCAAAAAGATATTTCGTCGAAGTCGAATTTAAAAAATTTTCCTGCGTCTTGTCGATTATGTTTGTAAGGTTGACGAAGAACAAAAAATTTCTGTAGCCTTGCCGGTACAGGTAAATTATCAGCCCCGCCATTATTAACGTCTTGCCGCTGCCCGTTGCCATATGAAACAAAACTTGCAGAGGGTGCGGGTGCTCTCCTTCAAAATGTTCAACAAAATTTTCAAACGCGTGTACTTGATAGTCGCGCAGATTAAATTTTGGATTTAAATTTTCTGCAATATATTTTGGACACTCCACAATTTTTTTGCGCTTGCGTAAAGTGTCAAATTCTTCATATAGAAACGCCATTTTCAAGCCTCCCCGTAAAAACTGCGCGAAAATTTTTTATCGTCTTCAGAAATTTTAAATTCGGCATCGTCCATATCGCAGTAATTCACATACAATAAATTTTTATCCAACAGCTCCATTAAAAAGCGTTGCTGATTCTCAAGCGTCAAATTTTTAAAATCGTCTACCGCCGCGTCAATATCTGCAGGAAAAATCTTGTAGCTGATGTAGCCGCTTTCAACCATTTTTTTATAAATCGCCCAAATTGTTTCAAAAGTTTTTGCCGCTTGTATTTCTTCCACAAAGTTTTGATTGAGTTTCGCAAGTTCGCAGTAAATGAAACTGCCGCCGCCGCTCCAATTTACCGCCTTTGAGATTCCGCCGCCTTCGCCCGCAATAACTTTTTTCAGCCGCTCAACCGTTACTGTTTCGATATAATCCATTTGCTCAACGCCTATGTATTGACGTTTCATTTTATGAGCAACCGCCGCCGTTGTTCCGCTACCCAAAAAATTATCTAACACTATATCGCCTTCATTTGTGGCAAGCGTCAAAATTCTTTCTATCAAGCGTTCAGGTTTTGGCGTGGTAAAAACTTCTGCCAAATTCAACGCCTTAATTTCTTTCTTCGATTCGTCAGTGTGTCCAACTTCGTCAAATTTCCAAATCGTTTTTGATTTACTGCCTTGTTGTACTTCAGTTAAAAATCTTTTTACGGCGGGTACATTATCGCCATTTTCGCCGAAATAAATTCTGTTATCTGCAATCATTTCAGCAAATTTTTCTTTTGAAAATCGCCAACTTGTACCAACGGGCGGCAAAATTTTTCGTCCGCTTGGTAATGTAATTTCATAAATATCTTTTGGAGTGAATCTTTTAGCTGAACAATCGCCGGACTTCCAAACACCGCGCGGGTCGTTATCAGGATTAGAATAGCGGGCGTTCATTTCATCAGTACGCGGCAATAAATTTGGACGCCATTTCTTTTTATTTTTTGCGTAAACTAAAATAAAATCGTGACAATCTGATAAATATTTTGCGTCATTTTGCGGCGAATATTTCTTTTCCCAAATTACATTGCAGACAAAATTTTCACGTCCAAAAATTTCATCGCACAAAATTTTCAAATAGGCTTGTTCGTCGTCGTCAATGGAAATCCAAATAGAGCCGTCATTACGCAAAAGTTTTTTCGCCAAGTCAAGGCGATTTTTCATAAACGTCAGCCAACTGGAATGATTAAAGCGGTCGTTGTAGCCGAAAGAATCATTGCCGGTATTATACGGCACGTCGATATAAATGCACTTGATTTTATTTTGAAAACGCGGCA
>CALDHY010000059.1 GCA_937901445.1 uncultured Selenomonadales bacterium | reverse complement strand
GACCGGCAAAAGCAGGAAGAACGAAAACGTCAATCCCGCAAAAAACAAAAGCACCGACGCGGGCACGAGTACGCCCAAAATTGTTCGTTCGCCCTTCGTCAGCGCGGGCAGAAAAAATTTCCACGCGTGATAAAAAATTATCGGCAGGGCAATCAAGAAGCCCGCCGCGATGTCGATTTTCAGATACGTGAAGAATGCCTCGCCCGGGCGCATGTAGTAGAGTTTGCCGACGGGCGCGGTTAAAAATTTTGTAATTTCGTCAAGGAAAAAATAAGCAACGCCGCTGCCCGCCGCAACTGCAAGCAAACTTTTAATAATTCTGGAGCGCAATTCTTCCAAATGCTCCGTGATTGACATGGAGCCGTTGTCAAGGTCTTCTTCCGGCGCGGGATTTTCTTCAACCTGCGTGGTTAATTTATCTTCGCTTGCAGTCATTTCTTTTCAGTCTTGTCTGTAATGTCAACAGTTTTTTCGTCTTCAGCGTTTGCTTGCTTGAATTCTTTTATACTTTGTCCGAGAGCCTTACCGACGCCGGGAAGTTTGCCGGGACCGAAAACCACCAGTCCAATAATCAAGATTAAAATCAGTTCCGGCACGCCAATACCAAACATAGAAATACTCCTTTCAAAAATTCATTCAGTAAAGATTGCGTCAATTATACCATAAAAATTTTTTAT
Organism: uncultured Selenomonadales bacterium; assembly: GCA_937901445.1. Taxonomy (GTDB): domain Bacteria; phylum Bacillota; class Negativicutes; order Selenomonadales; family Selenomonadaceae; genus Quinella. Next base: position 2,473 of record CALDHY010000059.1, on the reverse strand, counting down.
AACAACCCAAAAATTTTTTTGCAGAAATAAACTTGCTGAAAGTTTTCACGAATTATAGAAAAATGATTTACACTTTTAATTAAAGGTGTTATAATTCCTTGACTTCATAAAAAAGAAATTTTTGGAGTGGGCTTGCTGTCCACTCTTTAATATTGTTAGGGAAATTGGAGGCATTTGATGGCAAGCAAAATTGAACAGCGCGTCGAAGAAATTATGAATGAACTTTTACAGGGCACAGAATATGAACTTGTAGACGTTGAATACGTAATGGAAAGGGATTGGTATTTAAGGATTTTTTTGGATAAGGTCGGCGGGATTGACTTAGACGATTGCCAATATTGGAGCGAAAAACTCGGCGCAATTATCGACAAAGAGCCGTTGATTCAGGATGCATATATTTTGGAAGTGTCATCGCCCGGAATTGACAGGGTACTTAAAAAAGACAGAGATTTTGTACGTGAAGCCGGAAAAGCGGTTGACGTGACACTTTACGCGCCAATTAACGGCAAGAAAAATTTTACCGGCGTGCTTGAGGGAAGAGACAAAGATTTTTTGAAGTTGCAGGGAATTGAACCGTTGCCGCGTGAAAAAGTTGCACAGGTCAGGTTGCACATAGATTTTTAAATTTTGGGATTGAGTAAAAAAATAAGCCGCTACACGCGCTGTAAGGGGTCTATTTGAAGAGTTTGAGTCGCGCAGGTATAATTTACCCAAAAACTTTGAAAACACGCTACAGGCGATTTTAGAAACAAATGAAATTATATTTTAAATTTTGAGAGGATGGATAACTTGGCTGTAAGAAGAAAAAAAGCCGGCAATGAAATTATGCTGATTGACGCGCTGAAAGATTTATGCGCCGAAAAAGAAATTGATCAAAACACTTTGTTTGACGCAATAGAAATGGCGTTAATTTCGGCGTGCAAAAAATCTGCATCTGCCGATAAAAATGTTGTTGTCGATTTAGACAGGAGCAGCGGCGCGTTTCACGTTTACGAATTGCGAAACGTTGTTGAGGAAGTTTCTAACCCGAACAAGGAAATTTCTCTGGCTGACGCAAGGGTACTTAGTCCGACGTATGAAATTGGCGACGTTGTACGAAATGAAGTAATGCCTAAAAATTTTGGGCGAATTGCGGCGCAGGCGGCAAAACAATTCGTTATGCAAAAAATTCGTGAAGCTGAACGCGGCGTTGTCTATGACGAATTTACCAACCGCGATAATGACGTTGTAACCGGTACGATAATTCGTATTGAAGACGGCAACGCCATTGTTGACATTGGCAAAACTGAAGCGGTACTTGTGCCGGTTGAACAAATTTATACTGACAGATTGAAAGTTGGAGACAGAGTCCGTGCTTATGTTGCTGAAGTTCGCAAACTCGGCAAAGGTCCGCAGGTTTATCTTTCAAGGACGCATCCGGGATTTTTGCGCAGACTTTTTGAATTGGAAGTGCCGGAAATTCAAGACGGTATAATTACAATTAAGGGCGTGGCGCGTGAAGCCGGCAACCGTTCAAAAATCGCCGTTTATTCTGAAAATCCTGATATTGATCCTGTCGGCGCGTGTCTTGGTGAACACGGCGTAAGGGCGCAGGCTATTTCAAAGGAACTCAACAACGAAAAAATCGACGTTATAAAATGGGACGAAGACCCCGCGCTTTTCATTGCAAACGCACTTAGCCCTTCAAAGGTTATGAAAGTTTCTGTCAACGATTACGCCCGCGTTTCTCATGTTGTTGTGCCGAATAATCAACTTAGTTTAGCCATTGGTAAGGAAGGGCAAAACGCCCGCTTAGCCGCCAAAATTACCGGCTGGAAAATCGATATTAAAAGTAAGGCGCAGGCGCAAGCTCAAGGCGAAGAAACAGATCCTGATTTAAGAGAAGTTAAAATTGGCGGCGATAAACCCAAAAAGCAAAAACCGCAAAAACAACCTAAGCAACCTAAACAGCCTAAACCAACAGTTGCGCCGCTCCTTGACGAAAACGGACAACCTATCCCGCCTGAAACTACCGGCAAGAAAAAGAAGAAGAAAAAGAAAAAAGCCGCCGCTGCCACTGCTGAAGTTAAAAACGCCGCTACTGCTGAAAATGTTTTCGGCGATAATATTTTTGGCGATAATCCCTTTGAGGATAATCCTTTTGGCGATAACCCGTTTGACGCTGAAGAAACCGTCGCGCAGGCTGAAAAACCTGTAGCCGCTAAGCCCGCGCCAACCGCTGTAAATGAAAATCCTTTCGGCGATAATCTCTTTGAAGATAATCCATTTGGCGAAAATTCTTTTGATGATAATGCTTTTGGCGATAAATCATTTGGCGAAACTGCGCCTGCCGCCAAATCTGCAGAGTCGGAAAATCCTTTCGACAAGGATTCTTTTGAAACCGAAAAAGATAAAACCGCCAATAAAACAACTGCCGCAAAATCTGCAGAGTCGGAAAATCCTTTCGACAAGGATTCTTTTGAAACCGAAAAAG
>CALDHY010000058.1 GCA_937901445.1 uncultured Selenomonadales bacterium | reverse complement strand
TAATTTTGGTCGCGCAGATTTTGACATTTTCGCAACGATGAACGCGGCAAAGGCAGTCGGCGGCGATTTCTACGATTTTTATTTACTGGATGAAAATCATTTGGCAATAACAATTGCTGACGTTTCGGGTAAAGGCGTACCGGCGGCGTTGTTTATGTCAAGAAGCAAAACTATTTTGAAAAATTTTGCAATGATGATGAATAATCCGGACGATTTTGCGGCGGTAATGACTTTGGCGAATAATCAACTTTGCCAAGACAACGAAGAAATGATGTTTGTTACTGTCTTCATGGGAATGTTGGATTTAAAAACCGGCAGATTTATTTATGTAAACGGCGGGCACAATCCGCCAATAGTTTATCACAGCGCAGAAAATACTTGCGAATATTTGAGCGTCAAGAAAAATTTTGTATTGGGCGGAATGGAAGACGTACCCTATAAGCAACAGGAAATAATTTTGGAGCGCGGCGATTTAATTTATTTGTATACTGACGGCGTCAACGAGGCGATGAATGAACAAAACGAAGAGTACACCTCTGAAAGATTGTTAAAATTTATGAACGATACGAATTGTTGCGCAGATTTAAAAACTTTGTTGGCGGCGGTTAAAGCTGACGTTTCAAAACACGTTGGCGCGGCTGAACAATCTGACGATATTACAATGCTTGCTCTTCGCAGAAATTAAGGGCTAAGGATTAGGGATTTAAAGTTTCTGAAATTTAAACCGTGACTGTAAAAAGTTGCGGCTTTTTTTATTTTGGGCGTTGAATTTCAAATTACGATTTGATAAAATTTGAACAACTTGTACAAGGAAAATTTTTTAGCGGAGCGATTAAAAATGTCAAAGAAAAAAATTATAGGCGCGGCGGTTTTACTGTTACTGATTATCGGCGGAGTTTTTTATTTCAACAATTCGGCGCAGGTTGAGGCGGAAAAAGCCACCGAAATAAAATTGTCGGGAAATGTTGACGTGCGGGAAGTAAATTTGGCTTTTCGGCAAAGTGACAGAATTTCGGAAATTTTGGCAGAAGAAGGCGACGCGGTACAGGAAGGGCAAATTTTGGCGCGGCTTGATAACAGAGATTTAAAATTACAAATTGCAAAAATAAAATCGCAAATTCAAACGCAAGAAACAGTTTTATTAAAGTTGAAAAACGGCACACGCCCTGAAGATATTGCACAATACGCGGCGAAAGTTGCAACGGCACAATCTGCGGCGGACACTGCCGAGCAACACTACTACAAAATAAAACAAGTCTATGAATCGACGGACGGCGGCGCAATCAGTCGTGATGAATTGGAAACTGCGCGGCTAAATTTCGTAGGGAAAAATTCTGCAGTCGAAGAAGCACGGCAAGCTTATAATTTGGCGGTTGCCGGTACGCGCTATGAAGATATTCAAGAAGCGGAGGGACAACTTCAAATCCTGCGCGACGAATTGGCAAGGCAAGAATTTTTGTTGACGCAATACGAATTAGTTTCACCAACGGCGGGCGTAATTCGTTCAAGATTGTTGGAAGTAGGCGATATGGCGTCATCTGCCACGCCAATTTTTAAAATTTCCCTCAATGACAAAAAATGGGTGCGCGCTTATGTCAACGAAACGGACTTAGGCAAAATTTTTGAGGGACAAACTGCGAAAATTTTTATTGATTCATTCCCTAACGAAAATTTAACCGGGCAAATTGGCTACATTTCGTCAACGGCAGAATTTACGCCAAAAACCGTACAAACTGAAGAATTGCGGACTTCGCTTGTATATGAAATTCGCGTTTACGTCAATGACGAAAAAAATATTCTGCGAATGGGGATGCCCGCAACCGTCAGGATTGATTTAAAATGAGCGAAAAAATTATTTCAGCCGAAAATTTGACGAAGAAATTTAAAAATCTTACAGCACTGGACGCAATAAATTTTGAAGTCGAAAAAGGCAACTTGACGGCGATAATTGGACCCGACGGCGCAGGCAAAACTACTTTAATGCGTTTAATTGCCGGTTTAATGACTCCAACTTCAGGAAATTTGAAAGTTTTGGGCAAAAATATTTTAGGCAATGAGCAGGAAATTCAATCAAAAATTTCGTACCTGCCGCAAAAATTCGGTCTGTACGAAGATTTAAGCATTGAAGAAAATATGACGCTGTACGCAGATTTACACGGCGTCGAAAAAAATTTGCGGCGTGAAAGATTTTCGCACTTACTGGAAATGACGGGCTTAACGCCATTTACAAAAAGATTGGCGGGCAAACTTTCCGGCGGTATGAAACAAAAATTGGGGCTCGCTTGTACTTTGGTACGTTCGCCGGAAATTTTACTGTTGGACGAGCCGACAGTAGGAGTGGATCCGCTTTCACGGCGGGAACTTTGGGAAATTGTCAAACAACTTGTAGCTGAAGAAAATTTAAGCGTGGTTGTAAATACCGCGTACATGGACGAGGCGGAACTTTGCGAAAAAGTTTTTGTAATGAATCACGGCAAAATTTTAAAATTCGGTACGCCCGCCGAAATAACAGCAGTTGCCGAAAATCGCTGTTACAGAATTAAAACGCCGCCGAATATGCCGACACGAATTTTGCAAAGTATTCTGATGGACGACAAAGAAAACGTGATTGACTCCGTGCCGGAAGGAAATTTTGTAAGATTTATTGGCGCGGCGAATTGTAGCGCAGATTTTTTCAATAAAAAATTAAATTTGCCCGTCGAAAAAATTTCTGAACGCCTTGAAGACGGTTTTATGATTCTGTTGCACGACGACGAGAAAAATAAAAATCCTGCCGTTGCAAATTTAAAAAAACTTTCGCTCAATGAAAAATATTTTATATCTGATGAAATTGATATTGAAGTTAAAAATCTGCTGAAAAAATTCGGCGATTTTACGGCAGTTGACAAAACAAGCTTTGAAGTGCATCGCGGCGAAGTTTTCGGCTTATTGGGTCCGAACGGCGCGGGCAAAACTACAACTTTCAGAATGTTATGCGGGCTTTTACCTTTAACTGACGGCTTTTTAAGTGTTGCCGGTGTAAATCTGCGAACGGCGCGAACGGAGGCGCGGGTAAATATCGGCTACGTCGCGCAGAAATTTTCATTGTACGGAAATTTGACTGTTGAGGAAAATTTAAATTTTTTCGGCGGCGCGTACGGTTTAAGCGGCAAAATTTTAAGTAACAGAATTGCTGAAGTATTGCAAGAATTTCATTTGGACGGGCACGAAAAAGACGCGGCGGGCGATTTACCCGGCGGCTACAAGCAAAGATTATCAATGGCGGCGGCACTTTTACACAATCCCAAAATTTTATTTCTTGACGAGCCGACAAGCGGAATTGATCCATTGGCGCGGCGGGATTTTTGGCGGCAAATTACGGATTTATCAGTTAAAGGCACAACGATTATTATCACAACGCACTTTATGGAAGAGGCGGAATACTGCGACAGAATGATGATTCAAGATAAGGGCAAACTTTTAATACTGGGGACGCCTCAAGAAATTAGAAAAAATTTTGGCGGCGAAAATTCCACGATGAACGAAATTTTTATAAAGATTGTCGAAAATTCCAGAGGTGGCGCATAATGAATTTTTTCAGACGATTAACCGCGCTTGTCAAGAAAGAATTTTTGCAAATTATTCGTGATAACAGCTCCATTTTAATTGGCGCGGTACTGCCGATAATTTTAATTTTACTGATAGGTTACGGAATTTCGCTTGACGTTAAAAAAGTTCCGGTTGCAGTGGTTTTTGAAGATTTTTCACCGACGGCGCAGAGAACGCTAAATTTTTTGAACGGCTCGGAATATTACGCGCCGCAATTTGTAACTTCAATGAATGACGCAAAAATTTTATTTCACGAAAGAAAAGTTGACGCAATTTTGGTAGTACCGCCGAATTTTTCAGCCGAACTTTTGAGAAATAATGCAAAATTGCAGTTGATTTTATACGGCGGCGATTCTGCAACTGCAACGGCGATTCAAGGATATTTTGAAGGCTCCATTCGTCAAATAAATCTGCAAAACTCTCGCGCAGGTTACGTATCGATTGAAAGCAGAATGTGGTTTAACGATATAAATTCAAGCACGTGGTATTTCATACCGGGAATTTTAATGCTGATAATGACAATCGTCGGAGTATTTTTGACGGCGTTGGTAATGGCGCGGGAATGGGAACGCGGAACGCTTGAATCAATTTTCGTAACGCCGGTAAACATTTTGGAAATTTTGCTGTCAAAAATGATACCGTACTTTTGCATAGCGATGATAGGATTTTTCCTTTGTTTAATTGCGGCGAAATTTTTATATGAAATTCCGATGCACGGCTCTTTTTTGATAATTTTATTGGCGTCGATTTTATATTTGTTCGTATCGTTGGGAATAGGCTTAGTTTTGTCGGCGATAACGAAAAGTCAATTTTTGGCGGCGCAAATTTCGCTGATAGTAAGTTTTATGCCGGCGTTAATGTTGACGGGATTTATTTTTGATTTGCGTTGCGTACCTGATTTTATTTCGACAATCGGACACATTTTGCCGCCAACTTATTATTTGGAATTGCTGAAGAGTTTATTTTTGGCGGGAAATAATTGGAATTTAATTTTCAAAAACTGCGCAATTTTAATTTTGTACGCGGTATTTTTTGTAGGGCTTGCGTTGAAAGTTACGCGGAAAAGAGTTGAATAGCTGATGAATTTATTTTTACTGCGAATAAAAATGCTGATTCGCAAAGAATTTTTATCGACGGTTAAAGATCCTCGAACGCGGGCGATTTTAATTGCGCCGGTAATTGTGCAAAGTATGTTGTTTGGACACGCGGCAACTTTCAATTTGGAAAAAGTTCCTTACGCGCTTTTAGATTTAAACCGCAGTGAAACTTCGACAAATTTTATTGCGAAATTGGAAGGCGGCGGCGTTTTTCAACGTGTAAAAAATTTGGGCAATTCAAATGAAATTGCGGCGGCGATTGACTCCGGCGAGGCTTTAATGGTTATAACAATCGCACAAAATTTTGAAAGTGAAATTTTGCAGAGTCGCGCAGGAAAAATTCAAGTTATCACGGACGGGCGAAACACTATGACGGCGTCGGTTGCAAGCGGATATTTGGGCAGGATTGTTGACGAATTTAACGGCGCGGGTAAAATTTCGCTTGACGTTATCGCTTGGTTCAACGAAAATTTAATAACGCGCTGGAATTTTTTACCGGGCTTAATGGGGCTTTTAAGTTTGATACAAGTTATGTTATTGGCGGGCTTATCTGTTGCGCGGGAACGTGAACAAGGAACATTTGACCAACTTTTGGTAACGCCGTTATCGCCGTTTCAAATTTTAATCGGCAAGGCGGTAATTCCGGTTGTGATAGGAATTTTTCAAGCAACGCTGGTATTTTTAATCTGCCGCAATGTTTTTGAAATTCCTTTCAATGGAAGTTTGCCGCCGCTGTACTTGACGCTTTTAATTTTTACTTTGAGTTGTACGGGTATTGGACTTTCAATTTCGGCAATTTCAAGCTCAATGCAGCAGGTTATGGTTTACTGTTTCGTTTTAATTTTGCCAATGGTTTTACTTTCAGGATTTGCAACGCCGGTAGCGAATATGCCGGAATTTCTGCAAATTTTAACCTACGCCGACCCGCTGCGATTTGCGCTTGATTCACTTCGGCGGATTTATTTGGAAGGTTGCACAATTTCTGACGTTGCATTTAATTTTGTACCAATGCTGACAGTTGCGGCGATAACTTTACCCGTTGCCGCGTACCTTTTCAGAAATAATATCGAATAGGAGAAATTTTAATGTATCAAAACAAAATAGTTAAGCCCGTGCGAAAAACGCGGGACGACGGCAAGGAAACTCAAGCCGCAATTATTGAAACAGCCGGAAAATTAATAGCAAGTCAAGGCTACGACAAAACTACAAGCAAGCAAATTTGTCAAGAATTGGGAATAAATTTGGCGGCGGTAAATTACCACTTCGACAGCAGGGAAAAACTTTACCTTGAAGTTTTGCGGCAAGTTTACACGTACCTTTTGAGCGTAACCGAATTAAACGAATTGGAAGAAAAAAATTTAACCGCCGAGCAAAAAATTGAAAAATTGTTAAACCTGCTTGAAGAGTCCGTGAAACAGGAAAGTAACTGGAAAATTCGAGTTTGGCTGCGTGAAATTCTTTCGCCGTCAGACTTTGTAAAAAAAATTGTAACTGAAGAAGTTTTGCCGAAATTAAATTTAATGACGAAAATTTTTAGCGAATATACCGGCTTGCCTGCCAATGATTCAAAAACTTTTGCGCTGATGATTGGAACTTTTGCGCCGTTTTTCTGGATGCTTTTATTTCAACGCGAGGAAGTCAGCGCAATTCGTGCGGCAATTCCCATAAACTATGAAAAAGAAAAAATTTTGGAAGGAATAAAAAATTTCGTAATGACAAGTTTAAAACAATTTAAACTTTAATATTAATTCTAAAAAAAGAGGGCGCACAAGGACGTGCGTTGCTCTTCTGTCTTTTTAAAAAGAAAGAAAGTACATTTGAAATATTAAAATTTTTAAAACATATAGAAACCAAAAAACCGTAACCTGAACTTTCAAGCTACGGTTCTTTTCATTTATGAGGAAAAATCTTACACAAGACCTTGAGCAGTCATTGCTTCTGCAACTTTTTTGAAACCTGCGATATTTGCGCCCATTACCAAATTGTCGGGATCGCCGAATTCTTCAGCGTTTTTCTTTGCATTTAAGTAAATGTTCTTCATAATATCTTTAAGTTTGTTATCGACTTCTTCAAAAGTCCAGTGCAAGCGTTCAGAGTTTTGGCTCATTTCAAGTGCGGAAACTGCAACGCCGCCCGCGTTTGCTGCCTTTGCCGGTGCAAACAATACATTATTCTTAAGGAAGTAGTCAATAGCTTCAAGAGTTGACGGCATATTTGCGCCTTCACCAACAACTTTACAGCCGTTTGCAACGAGTCTTTTTGCAGATTCAAGATCAATTTCACTTTGAGTTGCGCAAGGAAGAGCAATATCACATTTGACATCCCAAACGCCGCGGCAACCTTCATGGTATTCGGCGGTAGGATGAACATTTTCATATTCGTAAATTCTGCCTCTGTCAACTTCCTTGATTCTCTTGACAGTAACAAAATCAATACCGTTGGGGTCGTAAATGTAGCCGTTTGAATCGGAGCAAGTAACAACTTTTGCGCCAAATTCCTGCGCTTTTTGAATTGCATAAATTGCAACATTGCCCGCGCCGGAAATTACAACGGTTTTATCTTTCAAGCTGATATTTTTTGCGTCGAGCATATTTTTTACAAAGTACAACAAGCCGTAACCTGTAGCTTCAGTACGTGCCAAAGAGCCGCCGTAAGTTAAACCTTTGCCCGTCAAAACCGCGCTGTCATAAGCATCACGAATGCGCTTGTACTGTCCGAAAAGGTAGCCGATTTCACGTCCGCCAACGCCAATATCGCCCGCCGGTACGTCAACGTGAGGACCAATGTGTCTGTAAAGTTCAGTCATAAACGCCTGACAAAATCTCATAACTTCATTATCAGATTTACCTTTGGGATCGAAGTCGGAGCCGCCTTTGCCGCCGCCAATAGGTAAACTTGTCAATGAATTTTTGAAAACCTGTTCAAACGCCAAAAACTTCAAAATGCTGAGGTTTACGCTGGGGTGGAAACGCAAGCCGCCTTTGTACGGTCCAATAGCAGAGTTCATTTGCACGCGATAACCGCGATTGACTTGAATTTCGCCCTTGTCGTCTTCCCACGCAACGCGGAAACTGATAACTCTTTCAGGTTCAACGATGCGTTCCAACAATTTTTGCGCTTTGTACTGCGGATTTTTTTCAAGGAACGGCACAATTGACGTTAAAACTTCCTTAACAGTATTTTGAAATTCAATTTGATCGGGGTCACGCTTTTTAATTAAATTCAGAATATCTTCAACGTAAGTTTGCATTTCAGACATTTTTAAAATCCTCCTTTACTGCCACGAATTTTAACATAATATAATTTTTTTGTATAGTAGTTTTTAAAAAGTACACTGTATACATATTAGGGGCTGGGGGGATAAAGACTAAGGGCTAGGGATTAGGGATTAAGGATTAGGGAGAGGTCGCCAAGCAACCGCGCAGACGCGCCTATCTCTTAGAGCGTGCAGTAGCGTAAAACGCGGACGTTTAATATAGTTTGAGCGTACAGAAATGCAAAGCGCATGTGCGGGCGACGATTCTTTCTTTGGTACTTTATTTCTTTTAAAGAAAGAAAGTACATTTAAAATAAATTAAAAAATTATAAAAGAATAAAATTTCAAAACGCCAAAATAAAAAAAGTAGTATAATTAATTTTTAACAGAAAGGCGGGAACTTTATGCAAGATTGGAAAATTCTCCAAAAGGGAAAGTCAATCGATTTCATAATTATAACCGGCATTGCGATTCTTTTTTTGTCGATGATTGCAATGAACGTTCGATTAATTTTTCAAATGACTTCAAATCAAACTGAAGAAATTGGCAGGATGCAACTTGAAAGTATTCGTAATGATTTAGAAAGTAAAATTTTGGATTCAGAAAACGCTGTAAAACAAGTTTCAATAGACGCCGAAATTTTAATGTCAGCCGGAATTTCTCAAAGGGATTTAACAAATTATTTTTATCAAAAGAAAAAAGATCAGCAGGTACTTTTCAACGGCGTTTGTTTTAATACGTACATTGCAAATAAAACATTGACGATAATTCCGGATTTCGATTTTCCGGAAACTTATCACGCGCCGGAGCGGCTCTGGTACATTGGCGCGCTTGAAAATCACGACAAAATTTATATTACCGAGCCTTATATTGACGCCTACACCGGTAATATCTGCTTCACAATGTCAAAAATGTTGAGCGATAATGAAACTGTCGTTGCACTGGATTTTAATTTTACCGACCTGCAAGAATCAATTTTAAAAATGACGGCTGACAGCGGGCGCACGGCGTTAATCGTTGGCAAAAACGGTATGATTATCGGCTATACTGATATGAGTTTAGTTGGCGAAAAAGTTTCTGACAAACTGCCCGCGTACAATTCGATTCTTGAAAAAGTTGTACAGAATACCACGCACGAAAGTTTTGAAGCCGAAATTAAGGGCGATTCTTATACAATTTTCAGCAGTCAAACAAAAAACGGCTGGTATATGATTGTAAGCGTGGACAACTTGACGCTGTATCAAGACAGCTACCGCCAAACGGTTATCACGATTTTAATAAGCGCGGTAATGTTAATCGTGATTGTAATTTTTTATTTGAACAGCGTTAAAAATCGCCTGCAAACTGAAAAAGCCCTCCGCGCCAAAGAAGATTTTCTTTCAAATTTGTCAAAAGAATTGAGACGCCCGCTGCAAAAAATTTTAAAGTTGTCGAAATTTGAAACGCTTGAATCAACCGATACGCCCGCTGCAATGGCGGCGCAAGTTCGAGAATCTGCGCTAAAACTTTCAGATATGCTGGACAATCTCTTTTCGTTTTCAAATATCGTCGGCGAAAATTCAAACAATGAAACTTATGTAAAAAATAATCCCGGTAAAGAAATTTCGGACGCCAGCCGCTCGGCGCGTATCGGAATTATCGCAGTTGTAATTTTTGTAATTGCGGTAAGTATGTTTTTCTGCGTCAACACCATTATTAGCAGCGGCGATACAAAAATGAATCGTGAAGTTGACGTTTATGAAAATCAACTTTCAATCTGGGTGGAACGCCAAAAAAGTATTTTAAATTCTTTCGTCAATGTTATATCGACTAACCCTGAAATTTTGGACGACTACGAAGGCGCGGTTAATTTTTTAAATAATTTGGCGGTTAAATATCCCGAAATTTCAGTTTGCTATATTTCCAATCCTTACAGAGAACATACCGTTATAATGAACAACGGCTGGGAACCTCCGCCTGACAGTCGCCCGGAAACTCGCCAATGGTACATTGACACCGAAAATTCAGATGAAGGCTTTAACATTTCCGCGCCGTATTTTGACAATCAAACGGGCTTTTATTGCGTGACAATTTCGCAGATGGTTTACGGCAGGAACGGCGAATTTTTGGGGATTTTCGGTATAGATTTTTTCCTTGACAAATTGATACACATTTTGGACGCAAGCTACACTCGCAGCAGTTACGCCTTCCTTGTCGACAAAGACGGCGTCATTATCAACCACCCTAACCGAAATTATCAAATGAATACAAAAACCCGCACGGAAATTTCTAAAACCGAATACAACGAAACTTATTTGAACGTTGACAAAGTTTTCATTATTAACGACTACCAAAATAACAGAATGGCTTGCCTTGCCAAAAAAAATAGGACTTCCAACTTTACGATTATTGTTGCAAATGATTGGTGGAATATGTACGGCAGTATATTTTTGTTGGGAATTTTATTTATTTTGTTGCTGGCAGTTTGTATTTTCGTGGTTATGGGCTTGATACAACGCCTTTTGAAGTGGCAACAAGAAATTAACCGCAAGCTGAAAATTGCGGCGAAGGATGCAATTTTGGCAGGAAAAGCAAAGTCTCAATTTTTGGCGCAAATGTCGCACGAAATACGCACGCCAATGAACGCGGTACTTGGTATGAATGAATTAATTTTACGTGAAAGTACAAACCCCGTAATTTTGGACTACGCGGCAAATATTCAAAGTGCCGGCAAAACTCTTTTGGCGTTGATAAATTCGATTTTAGATTTTTCAAAGATTGAAACGGGGCAAATGAAAATTGTTCCCGCCAATTATGAAACGGCAACTTTAGTTAATGATTTATTGAACATTGCCGCCGAACGCGCAAGCAAGAAAGGTTTAAATTTAATTACCGAAATTGATTCAAATTTGCCGCGCGTGCTTTTCGGCGATGACGTGCGAATTAAGCAAGTTATTACCAATTTGTTGACGAATGCAATAAAATACACGCACAAAGGCTCCGTAACTTTGACTGTAAAAGTTGTGGCGGCTGATGTTGACAGTGTAGAAATTTTGGTTAAAGTTGCTGATACCGGCATTGGTATTCGCGCAGAAGATATTGACAAACTTTCAATTTCGTTTACGCGCCTTGACGAAGAAAAAAACCGCAACATTGAAGGCACCGGCTTGGGAATTTCAATCGTTCAAAAACTTTTGTCAATGATGAACAGCAAGCTTGAAGTTTCCAGCGTGTACGGCAAGGGCTCCACGTTTTCATTTCATCTCGCGCAGAAAATTATTGATAAAAATTCTATAGGGAATTTCAAAGAACATCCGGTTGAACGCGCCGACCCAAAACCTAAAACTTATTTCAACGCGGCGGGCGCAAAAATTCTCGTTGTCGATGATAACAATATGAACTTGAAAGTTATTTTCGGTATTTTGAGATTTAATGAAGTCAAGCCGGATTTGGCTGACAGCGGCGCGCAATGCCTCGAACTTGTTGCCAAAAATCATTACGATATAATTTTTCTGGATCATATGATGCCGAATATGGACGGGATTGAAACTTTAAAACAAATTAAGGAAAAACATTTAGCTGACGATACAACTATTATTGCGTTGACGGCAAATGCAATTTCCGGCGCAAAAGAATTTTACTTACGCTCCGGTTTTGATGATTATCTTTCAAAGCCCGTAAATCCTACCGCACTTGACGCCGCTTTACAAAAATATTATAAAGGCAAAAGTGAAGTTGATACAGTCGAAGAACCGGCTGAAGTTGAGGAAGTTCCGGCTGACAGTTTAACCGCCGCCGAAAAAAAATCCTTAGAAAAAAATTGCCCTGAAATAAATTTAGAAACGGCAATGGGTTATTGTATGGACAGCAAAGAAATTTTTGTCGATATGCTTAACGAATTTTTCAACGGCAACAAAACTGAATCGTTAAATAATATGTACACCGCCGAAGATTGGAAAAATTATAAAATTCAAGTGCACGCGCTGAAAAGTACTTCGTTGGTAATTGGCGCGGAAACTTTCAGCGCAAAGGCTAAGGCACAAGAATTCGCCGCAAAAGACGGACGAATTGACGAATTGAAAAATAATCACATTGAATTTATAATCAGTTATGCTGAACTTTTGGAACAAATTGATAATTGGTTGAAGGAGACCGGCAATGCAAAAAATACTGATAGTTGACGACGAAATTATAATGTTGAAAATTGCGTCAAAAATTCTCTCAATGAAATATGAAACAATCTGCGCGACTTCCGGTGAAAAGGCGATTGAACTTTTTGAACGCGAAAAGCCGGATATGGTTTTATCAGATTTATTGATGCCGGAAATGGACGGCTACGAACTTCACAGAATCCTGCAAGAAAAAAGTTCAAATTCTGTACCAATAATGTTTATGACGGCAGATGAAAGCGACGAAAGCGAAAGTCACGGCTTTGAAATTGGCGCGGCTGATTATATTCGTAAGCCGTTACGCGCGGATATTTTACTTAAGCGCGTTTCAAACATTTTGGATAACCTTGACAAAGTACAAAATTTAAAACAGGCAGTTGACGTTGATACAATGACGGGCTTGCTCAATAAGGCGGCGGCGCAACGTGAACTTGAAAAAATCTGCGCGACGGCAAGCGGTGTACTTTTAATGTTGGATTTAGACGGCTTTAAACTTGTCAATGATATTTACGGACACCCGACCGGCGATAAAATTTTAATAAAGTTTGCCGCAATGCTGAAAAAAATTACCCGCGAAACAGATTTACTCGGACGAATGGGCGGCGATGAATTTATTGCTTTTTGCCACGATATTAAAATGGAATCAGTTATTGCCACGCGAGCTAAATATCTGAATGAAAAATTATTTTATGAAGCCAAAAAAATTATGGGCGAAAATATGAATATCCCGCTCGGCGTTTCAGTCGGCGCGGTTTTTGTTCCAAATTTCGGCACAGATTTTAAATCTTTGTATCAGAAAATCGACAAGGCACTTTACAAAGTCAAACAAAACGGCAAGCACAGTTATTTTTTTTACAAAGACGAAGAAAATATTTCAAGCGATACGCAGGAAAATCTTTATGATGTAAATCAAATTCTTGGCGAAAGAAACCCGCCAAAAGGCGCGTATCTTTTGGAATTGGAGGCGTTCAAATTAATCTACCGGCACAATTTCAGGCTTGTTACCGCGTACAAAAAAGATTGTCAGATTGTAACTTTGACGATTAACGCTGAAACTGAATCTGCCTTTGAGGAACTCGGCGAACTGCTGAAAAATAATTTGCGCGTCAGTGATTGTGTAACGCGCGGCGGCAAGAATCAATTTTTTATACTTTTGCCGGATACTGAAGCTGAAAACGTTCATTGCGTAACCGAAAGATTGACTGAAAAAATTTTGGCTGTAAAAAGTTTTTCAAAGTACAAGTTGTCTTTCGACTCAAAAAGCTTGTAGCGAATTTTTATTGAAAAAAAATTCTTCCAATTCAACAATCTTTTGACGCCGGTTATTTTTTTCGGCGACAGCGGCTGTATCTTGCAAACTTTTCAACTTGTTAATGACACTTTCGCTCCAAATTTGCGCGGCGTCAATTTTTTTTGCCAAAATTAATTTTTTGTACGTTTTTTTTATTTCGTCCGTGATGCAGTAAATATCGTCGTCGGTGTTGTTTCTGTCTTTATATTCTTTCAGCGTATTCAAATATAAATCTGCCGCCAAATCGTATTCTGCAACATTTACAAGCGTACTTGCCAAAAACATTTTGTTTACAATTTCTTTATTCTCAAGACGGCTTGATTCCAAAATTTTACAGAAATTATTTACTTGCGCGGGAATTTTAGCGGCGTTGCCGGTATTTTTCAAAACATAAATTGAACTTTCCATAGCATGAAGGGTTACGTCTGCAACCGCGCCAAAAAATTTTATGCTTAAATCCAGTGCCTCTTGATTAAGTTTCAAAGCCTCCGAAATTTCGCGTTCAGCCAAAACTCGCGCCAAATTTTGTTTAGACTTTATTAAATTTTCGACCGTATCCATATCAAAATTTTCTTCAAGCATTTTTTCAAGCACGGCTGATTGTTTGCGCAAAAATTTCGCCCTTTGAGTTGAATCAAAGATTTCTCGTCCAAAAAAATTAAACTCAATGAAAGTTGCGTCTGCCATATCTGAAAATTTCTGCGCGAGTTCCAAATTAAAATTTTCGTCAAGCTTTTTGGTGATAATTTCAAACATTTCACGGCGCACTTCAAACAACTTTGAATAATTATCTGTATCGTAGTAATGACTTGCAAGATTTTCCAGCATTTCAATCAGGCGCGGGGCGTCGTCAGAATTTTTCTTAAGCAGGTTAATTTTTTCTTCAATCAAATTTATTATTTGAGTTTGAATTTCAATTTTTTTATCTTCGTCGTCCGCAGCGTCAAAAATTTCTTTCATAAGTTTAAGGCGTTCGTCAATCGATTCAGCCGGAATATTTTCCAAAATTCCCTGCATAATTTGTAACTTTTGATTTTGCCAATAAGAAATTTTTTTACTGCAATTTAATTCCGGATGGTTAAAATTTTCGCTGTATTCTTTTATTTTGTTGAGGCAGTACAATAAATCTTCGACGGCGTCAAGTGTTTCACGGGAATTTTTGCCGAAGATTGAAATTTTCTTTTGAACGTCATTTTCATAAAGCGGCGGGATTTTTTGACAGGTTGCAACGGCATCTTCAGCCGGTCCCAATTCTTCAAAAGTATTTGCCAAATTAAAAGTTGGTGCCGCAAGTTTCAAGCTGTCTTCGCCGCAAATATCCCTGTACAACTCCAGTAAATTTTGATACAGAATTTTTTTGCGCTCGGGGTTTTCAAGTCTTCCAATTTCACGATTTAAAAAATTCATTGCGCTCAAAAGTTTTTGGCAGTCATTTTTTCTTTGGCGAATTTCAATAATTTTTTCAAGCAGGTTAATTTTTCTATCGCTGTTCAAACTTTCATTCCAAAAGGCTAAATTTTCAATAGCGTCTAAAGTTTCTTCAGCTTCCGCGCCGTAAACTCGCTTGCAAATTCCCAAAATTCTTTCGCGCAGTTCAATTTTGCGCGTTTTTGAAGGAACTATACCCGCCAATTTTTTCAGCGGCTCAATCAATTTTGATTCATCGTTGTAAAAAAATTTTTCGCTTGCCTTTACTGCTGATTCATACATTTCTAAAGATTTTTGCTCATCGCCGAGTTTGCGCCAAGTAAAAGCAGTTACAAGCATTGCCTCAATTATAAAATCCTGCGCGTTAAGCTGAAGAAATTTTTTGTGCGCAGATTCTGCCAATTCCAACGCCTCCTTGTGGCGTTTCTGATAATTTTTAATTTTTGAAAGTACCAATTCAAAATAAGCGTAGGGTAAATTTGACGGCGCGCAAAT
This sequence comes from uncultured Selenomonadales bacterium, assembly GCA_937901445.1. Taxonomy (GTDB): domain Bacteria; phylum Bacillota; class Negativicutes; order Selenomonadales; family Selenomonadaceae; genus Quinella. The sequence continues at coordinate 6,758 of CALDHY010000058.1, read as the reverse complement.
CTTTTTAACCTTGCCGAAAAATGAAGTTGCAATTTCTTCTGAAATAAAATTTTGTACGCCGCTTGCATTTGCAAAATTATTTTTGTACTGCCGCTGCAATTCCGCCGCGCTGTCAGTGAGTCTTACAATTATATCTGCCCATAAACTAAAATTTGCCGATTCAAATTTTTTAAAATAATTATTGGCTTGATTGACGGTATGACGAATTACAAATTTATTTTCGCGCTTGTACTTTAAAATTAAAATTTCCTGAACAGTTTCATCAAATTTGAAATTATCTTCAGCTGAATTATCGTCCTTGTCAACCAGCCGCACGAACGAAAAATTTTTAATCAGATTGTACGCCGTTTCATTGAAGGCGGGAATTACGCTGAATGCAATTTCGTCCGTCCAATTTTTAAGCGCGCAAAGATATTTTATCATTTCCCTAATTCCCGTATCGTCCATACATTCAATCAGATTGACTACGATTTTTCCGACGCGGCTTTGAAAATTTTCATTTTCCGGCGCAAAATCTGAAATTTGCGGCTCATGATATTTATCTTTATTTTTAAGCAAGCGGTATTGTTCGGCGCAAAGTTCAAGGTACAAAGGATAACCGCGCGTCAATTTCGCAAGCTGATAACAAAGCGCAGGATTTTTTTCAATGCCGCGATTCTGTAAAAATTTCAGTGAAAGTGTACCGTCGAAAGGCTTTAATTCCTGCCGAATAATTTTTGCATTTAAATCTTCAGGGTAATTCAATTTGTCACGCCCGCCTAAAACCCAAATGACATTTTGAATTTCTTGCAAAAGCCCGACGCCGTCATCTTTCAGCCACCAATCCGGCTCGGGGTGTTCTTTAGTTTTGCGCCCTTTGAAAATCAAAAATTCGTAGCTGTCCAAAATTATAACTGCGCGACGATTATTTTTCAGCGTCGAATAATTTAAATCTTGTACAAAAAGTTCAACCAGTTTATCTTCCAATTCGTTTTCATCTTGAACATTTTCAGCATTGGATTTAAGCAAAGTTATAGTGTCGCGCAGATATTGGCGGTAAGCCGCCTTTTCGTCATTGAGTCCAAAATTTTTGACGCACCAGCCGTAAATTTTATCAAGCCAATCAATAATATCTTGCTGATTTTTTTGAACGAAATCTGCCGCCGCAAATGCTATTGGAATTGCGCCCGCCGTCCCGGCAACGGTAAAAGCCGCCGAAGTTAAACCGACAATATTTGAAATACCGGGATAATCGCTAAGGAAAGATTTTTGTTTTGGCGGAAAAGTATTTTCGCCGGTGTTTTTTTCGTACAGGTAGCAACCCATTTCAAAGAGCGGAAATTCAAAGCCCGCCGCACTAAGCCGCCGCGCCATTTTTTTAAGTACGCCCTTCATATTTACGATACTGTCAAAATCGTGGTAAACATATTCAACGCCGCCGATTCTGTTTGCAGGCTCCAACAAATTTTTCAAAAAAGCAGTTTTGCCAATTCCGGGTACGCCGGTATAATAAAAAATTTTACTTTCGCCCTCGCGCAGATTTTCACAATTCGACTTGAAATTTTGAAGTTCATTTTCCCTGCCGATAAAATCCCTGTTAAAAATTGCCATATCGTCAAGCTCCTTTCATTTGATATAATATAGAAAATCTTTTATACAGGCAATACTGCGCACAGTTTGACAAGGGCGCGGCAATTCCATATAATTTACAGGAATTTTTTTTAATATGACAAAGGAGGTCGATTTATATAAATGACTTATCAAGATTTGATATTTAAATTGCAAAAATTTTGGGCTGACAAAGGTTGCATAATCGCCGAGCCTTACGACGTGGAAAAAGGCGCAGGTACAATGAATCCTTTTACATTTTTGCGCGTTTTGGGACCGGAGCATTGGAACGTTGTTTACATTGAACCGTCGCGCAGACCTGCAGACGGGCGTTACGGCGATAACCCTAACCGCCTGTACCAACATCATCAAATACAGCTGATTATGAAACCTTCGCCGGATAATATTCAAGAATTGTACCTTGAAAGTTTGGCGGCGATTGGGCTTGAAAAAGAAAAGCACGATATACGCTTTGTCGAGGATAACTGGGAGTCTCCAACTTTGGGCGCGTGGGGCTTAGGCTGGGAAGTGTGGCTTGACGGTATGGAAATTACGCAGTTTACATATTTTCAGCAAGTAGGCAGTCAAGATATTAAACCGACCGCCGTTGAAATAACTTACGGGCTTGAACGTTTGGCAATGTACATTCAAGGCGTTGAAAATGTTTATGACGTGGAATGGGGCAACGGTATTACTTACGGCGACGTTTTCCACCAAAACGAATTTGAACAATCCAGTTACGCCTTCGATATTTCGGACGAAAATTTATTGTTTGATTTATTTGAAAAGTATGAGGCGGAGGCAGTGCGCGTTATTAAATTGGGATTTGTTCATCCCGCCTACGATTATGTTTTGAAGTGTTCACATACTTTTAATTTGTTGGATGCACGCGGCGCAATTTCTGTTAGTGAACGCACGGCTTTTATCGGGCGCGTTCGTAAACTTGCAAGAATGTGCGCTGAAGAATATTTAAAGCAACGTGAAAAAATGGGTTATCCTTTGCTGAAAAAAATTTCGGAGGTGAGCGCGTAATGTCAAGAAATTTACTTTTGGAAATTGGCACTGAAGAAATTCCCGCGCACGCAATGCCGCAAATTTTATCACAGTTGAAAGACTTAGCCGAAAAAAATTTAACTGAATCCAGAATAAGTTTTGGCGAAATTTATACATTCGGCACGCCGCGCAGGCTTGCATTGTTTGTAAAAGACGTTGCCGAAAATCAAGCAGACGTTGAGGAAGAAAAGCGCGGACCTTCAGTCAAAATTGCACTTGACGCGGCGGGCAATTATACAAAGGCGGCGGCAGGATTCGCGCGCGGGCAAAAAGTTAATCCGGAAAATTTAATTCAAAAGGACGGCTACATTTACGCCGTTATTCACGAAAAAGGCAAGGCGTCAACCGAAATTTTACAGACGCTTCTGCCGAAAATTATTTGTGATTTAAGTTTTCCGAACAATATGCATTGGGGCGATTTAGATTTTAAATTCATTCGCCCGTTACGCTGGATTGTTGCACTTTACGGCAAAGAAATTATCCCCTTTGAAGTTGCAAACGTTAAGAGCGGCAAACTTTCACGCGGGCACCGCACTTTAAGCGACGGTAATTTTGAAATTGATTCTGCAGACGATTATATTTTTGACTGCGAAGAACATTTTGTAATTGCAGACCAAAACCAACGCCGCGCAATGATTGTTGAACAAATTGAAAAAGTCGCGCAGGAATGCGGCGGCAAGGCTGAAATTTCCGATGAACTTTTGGAAGAAGTTTTATATCTTGTCGAATATCCTACAGCTTTAAGCGGCAACTTTGAAACTAAATATTTGAACTTGCCGCCGGAAGCCGTTATAACCCCAATGCGCGATCATCAAAGATATTTCCCCGTAAAAACTGCCGAATGTAAATTAATGCCAATTTTTATCACGGTACGCAACGGCGGCAGTGATTATCTTGAAATTGTTCAGCACGGCAACGAAAGAGTTTTAAAAGCCCGCCTTGAAGACGCGCAATTCTTTTTCAATGAAGACAGGAAAAAAACTCTTGACGAACACCGCGCAAAACTTAAAACGGTTGTATTTCAAGAAGGTCTCGGCTCGGTTTATGAAAAAACTGAACGCCTTGTAAAACTTTCAGAAAAAATTTGTGAATTGCTCGGCGATAAAATTTCTGAAACTGACAAGAAAAACGTTTTACGCGCCGCTGAACTTTCAAAGGCAGATTTGGTAACGGGAATGGTTACCGAATTTACCGAATTGCAAGGCGTTATGGGCAGAGAATACGCCAAACTTGACGGCGAAAATTTGGAAGTTGCAACGGCGATTGATGAACACTATATGCCGCGTTCCGCCGGCGATTCTCAACCGCAAACTACGGCAGGCAGAATTTTAAGCCTTGCTGATAAAATCGATAACCTTGTAGCAACTTTCAGCAGGGGCTTAATCCCTACCGGCTCGCAGGATCCCTTTGGCTTGCGGCGTCAAGCATTGGGCGTTGTGAATATGTTGACAGAGGCACATTGGGCAATTTCAATCAGTGCGATTGTTGAACTTGCAATGGATTTACTGAAAGTTACTGATAAAGTCGGGCGTGAAAAATTGCAAAATGACGTTGCAGAATTTATGCGCCTGCGCGTCAAAAATTTCCTGTCGAATTCCACGCGCTATGATGTTGTAGATTCAGTGATTGAAAATGTTGATGATATTTACACTTTGACTTTGAAGGCGGCGGCTCTTGAAAACTTTTTGCAAACGCCGGACGCCGTAAAAAATATTCAATCTTTCGTACGTGTCGGCAACCTTGCCAAAAAATCCGGTTCAGCCGAAATTAACGAAACTTTGATAAAAGTTGAAGCCGAGCAAAAATTGTATCAAGCTTTTAACGCCGTGAAAGTTGTTGCCGGTGAACTTATCGCCAAAAAAGATTTTAACGGCGCACTTGACGCATTGAAAAAACTTTCCGCGCCTATTGACGGCTTTTTTGATTCTGTTATGGTTATGGACGAAAATTTGGAAATTAGGAATAATCGCCTTGCACTTTTAAAATCGATTGATAATCTTCTTGCCGAAATTGCGAACTTCAGCCGCCTTGTTATTTAAGGGCTAAGGGCTAGGAAATAAGGACTAAGGAAATAAAAAAATTCTTAACCCTTAATCCTTAATCCTTAATCCTTAAAAAAGCAGGAACTTTAAGCGGCAGTGTCGAATTGCAAAGTTAAAGAAAACGTGGGAGACTGAAAAGGAAGATATACATGAGTAAAAACAAAGCTCCATATATCGGAGAAAACTCTCCACTTAACCGAATAACGGCGTATTTTAGCGCGTTGCAAAGTTCAGCGGAGGAATATCTTTTTGTCGTCGATTTAAATTCCAACATGATTTTACTTTCAGATAATTTCGTGAAGGACTTCGATTTTCCCTCGAATATAGTTGACGACTTCAACAATTTAATAATGCCGTTCATATATCACGACGACCGAGAAATTTTTGAAGAGGCGATGAAAGATATTTGGACAGAAGAAAAGGGAAAGTCTGTCAAATGTGAATTTCGTCTCTTGCACAGTAACGGCGAATATGGCTGGGTCAATATGAGTATGACGGTCGGCGGCGATGAATTTAGCGAACGCCCCGAAATTTTGTGTGGCGTAATTAAAAGACTTGATGAAGTTGCACGCGCTGATTATATCACGGGACTTTTGCGCCGCAGTGTCTTTTACTCTGATTTACAAAAAGAGTTGGACACGCCAAATTCTCATGGCTCGGTGATTATAATTTCGCTGGATAATTTCAACGTCATTACCGAAACTTACGGGCACAAATTCGGCGACAGTGCACTTCGTCAAATTGCGCAAAATATCACAAACGTTTTGCCGCCGGATATTAAACTTTACAAGTTGGACGGTTATAATTTTGGGCTTTTTATGCCGGATGCAATGCCGGAAGAAGTCGAAATTATTTTTGCAAGCGTTCAACTTTGTATGCGCGAAATTCGCAACGTCGAAGATACAATTTACTGTACAGCGTCGGCAGGCGCGGCTTTTTATCCTGACGATGCAAAGGATATTACAACCTTAACTCGTTACGCTGAAGTTGCGCTTGAACTTGCCCGCCAAAAAGGACGCGACCAAATTTCTTTCTTTGAAAAGGAACCTTATGAACGTTGGCGTTATGATATTGGTATGCAGAATTTAATGCAAAATTGTATTGCGCGAGGTTGTGAAGATTTTTTCCTTTGTTTTCAGCCGCAAGTTGACGCCAAAGACGGTAGACTTTTGGGCGCGGAGGCTCTTTTGCGCTGGTACGACAATGACGGCAGCATAGTTGCGCCAATGCAATTTATTCCAATGCTTGAAAAATCCAGAATGATTATCCCTGTCGGGCACTGGATTATTGAAAACGCCGTTATCGTGGCGAAAAAGTGGCAAAAGTACATGCCAAATTTCCAAATGAGTATAAATATTTCTTTGTACCAACTTGAAGAAAGAATGTTTTACCCGTTTGTTGAAGATTGTATTGCACGTCATCAAATAGATCCGAGTACTTTAGTTTTTGAACTTACCGAAAGTCATAATATTTACGATTGGGATTTTGTCAATAAACAATTTGCCGCCTTCCATGATTTAGGGATTAAAATTGCGATTGACGATTTCGGCACCGGCTTTGCAAATATCGGCTTCCTCAAAAATTTCAAGTGCGATATTGTAAAAATTGACAGAATGTTTGTCGAAGATTTAAAGCACAATGAATTTAACAGAAATATTTTAAAGCATTCGATAAAACTTTGTCATTCAATCGGTATGGAAGTTGTAATTGAGGGCGTCGAACAGGAAGACGAATATTTATTTGTTCGTGATGAATGCGGCGTCGACCAAATTCAAGGTTTTTATTTCGGTTATCCTGAAATGGAAGATGTTTTTGAAAAGCGTTTGAAAAAATAAAAGTTGACAAAATTTTTTCCAAGTGCTAGTATTAGCGGCGTTATAGGGGTATCGCCAAGTTGGTAAGGCACCAGACTCTGAATCTGGCATTTCGTTGGTTCGAGTCCAGCTACCCCTGCCATTTGAAAATATTTTTAGTTGAAATAGAATTAGCCGGCAGTTTTGAATTGTCGGCAATTTTTTGTATATTTAACACGGTTTTTCTTTCTTTAGAAGAAAGAAAAGCCGCCTAAAAGAAAGA
>CALDHY010000057.1 GCA_937901445.1 uncultured Selenomonadales bacterium | reverse complement strand
AGTTCAGACGTGTGCTCTTCCGATCTAAATTGAACGCCGCATCTTTCGCCACTGCAATTTTAAGGGCTAAGGAATAAGGACTAAGGGTTAAGGATTTTTCAAAATTTACGGCGGGCGCAGAATTTGCAACTTCAAGAATTTTATTAATGTCAACTTCACTTTCTACCGTCGCGCAGATTTTATCCAGTACTTCAGAAAAATTATTTTCCGCCGTCGGTACAAGCCCCAAATGTCTTTCAGGCAAAACAAATTCGGCGTTGCGCTTAATCGCTCCAAAACATTTTATGTTGAGTTTTTCCAGCGCGTCAACAATAATTTTTTTGTGAGAATATGAACCGACACGATTTAAAATGACGCCCGCAAGATTTATATTTTTGTCAAATTCACGAAAACCTAAGGCAATCGCCGCCGCCGAAGTCCCCATACTTTTAACGTCGATAACCAAAATAACCGGAGACGCCAGAATTTGCGAAATTTGGGCGGTTGAAGACACTCCGCCTAGTCCACCATCGTAAAGACCCATAACCCCTTCAATTAGGGCTATTTCTGCGCGTCTGGAGCCATAAAAAAATATCTCGCGCAGTTTATTTTCGCCGACTAACCAACTGTCAAGATTATGTGAAGGTTTACCGCTTGCAATTTCGTGAAAACCCGTATCAATATAATCCGGTCCGACTTTGTAAGGTTGAACTTTTAAGCCGCGCTTTTTTAACGCCGCCAAAATTCCGCTTGTAATGATAGTTTTGCCTGCGCCGCTCTGCGTTGCCGCTATGATTATTCGTGGATATTGCATTTTTATCACTCCAAAATTAATAATATAAAGGATTTAAGAAACGCTTTATCGAAAATTACAAAAGTTTATCAACAGTTTAAAGGAGTTATCGTTATGTTTTTGAGAAATAATTTTTTGTCATATTTGGCGGCGATTTTTATTGCGGTTGCACTTGTAATTTTACCGCTACAAATTGCCTTTGCAAATGAAGAATCCGAAAAGCATTTTAATCAAGGCGAAGAATATTACAACGCCGGAAAATATCAAGAGGCGGTTAACGAATTTAAGGCGGCAATTTCCATTGAAAAAAATAACGCAGATTATTATTGCTCCCTCGCTTGGGCTTACTATGAATTGAAAAATTATTCCCTTGCTGAAGAAAATTTTAATACTTCACTTTCGCTTGATAAAGATACTTCAAATCCTTACAGAGGGCTTGCGTGGGTTTATCGCGCTCAAGATGAAAATGAGGAATCACTGAAATATTTTATTGAAGCTGGTCAAAGAAGTTTTCAAAATAATAATTTCGATTTATCGGTACAAGATTTTACTAACGCTCTTGATCTGGATTATGAAAATTTATTGGCTTATGTTGGACGCGGCTTGGATTATTTCTATTTAGAAAAATATACTGACGCCTTGAACGATTTTAATAAAGTCATCCAGCTTGATTCAGATTTTGGAATGGCTTATCAAGGGCGCGCACTTGTCTACCGGAAACAAGGTAAAATCGAAGAAGCTAAGACAAATTATCTTTTAGCCGGTCAAAAATATATATCGTCTGAAGAATATGACAGTGCAAGGGATTCTATAAATGATGCTCTTTCTCTTGATGAAAATTACGGTGAGGCGTATTTTTATTTGGGCGAAATTGAATTTTTTCAAGATAATTACTTGGAGTCTTTAAATCAATATGATAAGGCTGTTGATTTAGGATTTACTGATTATCTGGTGTACGCCAATCGCGGCTACACTAAATTTCAACTGAAAAGATATGAAGAAGCAATAGCAGATTTTGATAAAGCTATAGAAATGAACAAAACTTTTGCAACTGCGTATAAATGGCGCGGTGAAACCTATTTGAGTTTGCCTGAAGATACAGCCGATAAGTACGAAAATGCACTGAAGGATTTTACGAAATATCTGGAGCTTGAAAAAAATCTTGACGAAGACGCTAAAAGCGAATACGAACAAAAAATTGAAATGTGCAAAACTGAATTGAAAAACAGCAATATATTCGGCTATTCAGATAACTTGGTTGAAAATTTGAATGAATCCGGAATTTTGGGCGAAGTCAACGGAATTTTAAAAATATTGTTAATTGTTATGGTATTGGATTACTTAATAATTATCGGTTGCGGGATATACGAAAAAAATTTGACAGGCGGGCTTGCCGCTCGACATTTCGCATTGAAAGTTATTTTCTTGCTGATTATAATGGTGGCGAATGCACTTGATGAATCTGAAGCAATAGGAATGCAAATCAGAAATTTCATAGTAGCAATAATTTTGGTACACGAATTGCTGTCTATCCTTGAAAATGCCGAACGTTTGGGAATACCTGTACCGGATTGGCTGAAAAATCTTTTGCAGAATATCAAAGAAAGAATCAGCCGAGTTTTCAGATAAATTTTTAAAATCAGTTCCTTAAACAAAAAAAGCAGGTTGCCCTGCCGAAAATTTTTATTTATGTCAATTATCAACGAAGTACATCAATGCTCTTAGCGGTAATGTTTACCGGATTATTGCTGGAACGAAATTTTGAATCACTGATCGAACACCTATAATTAGCAGTGCCGCCCGCGCCAATGGAAATGTTAAGCTTCCAATCGCCGCCCCAATTTATTCCATCAGCATTGCCTTTCATATGTAAGCCGGTAACGCGCACGCCATAATTGGCACTGTTGGAAAAATAACCTTCAAAAGTTATCATTCCGGATTCTTTATGAACGCCGGTTATCGTGTATTCGACTATAGCTGCAGAAACACTTTGCGGCAACATAACCACAAAAGCCAACATCAACGTGACAACTAAGGCAGTTATTTGATTACGAGGGCTGCCCCCCCCGTTCCAGATTGCTTTCATTGTTATCAATCCTCCTAAAATTTTATGAAGCGGTATTTCGCCGGAGGATTTTTTATTTCCTGCAGTCTAATCAAAATTTAATCTGATTCTAATGTTTCTTAATTAATTTCTGGAATTGTCAAGCAGGTACAAAATTGCATTGACAGCCGCAACTGCAATGGGACTGCCGCCTTTTGTGCCTTCAACGGTTATGAAAGGAATTTTATCCTGCGCGAGGAGTGCAGCCTTTGAATCAGCCGCGCCAACAAAACCTACAGGTACACCAATTACAACTGCCGGTAAAATATTTTCTTCCTTGACAAGGCGCAAAACTTCAAAAAGTGCAGTGGGAGCGTTGCCAATAGCCACAATCGCGCCGTTAAGATTTTCGCCGAAATTTCGCATTGCCGCCATTGAACGGGTAATTTTTTCACGCGCCGCAATTTCTTTAATTTCGTCGTCAGCAACTTTGCAAAACACTTCGCCGCCAAATTTTTTTAAAGTGCGCTTGTTAATTCCCGTGCGTACCATTTCAACGTCAGTAAAAATATTTGCGCCGCGCAGAATCGCCGCCTTTGCCGCGTCAATCGCCGTTGCAGAAATTTTTATTATTGGCGCGTAATCGACATCGCCCGCCGCGTGAATTATCCTTGAATAAATTTTTACTTCATCGTCGCGCAGGTTTAAATTTTTTATGTAGGGATAAATTATTTCAAAACTGCGATTTTCAATTTCCATCGGTTGAGTTATCATTTTTTACCTCAAATAATTTTAGAAATTACAATGAAATAATAGAAAACCGGCGCAGTATATAAAATGCTGTCGAATCTGTCAAGTACGCCGCCGTGTCCGGGAATTATTATCCCTGAATCTTTAACGCCGGTAAATCTTTTGATTGACGATTCAACAAGATCTCCCAGCGTTGCAACAATCGCCAAAATTACGCCCGCCGTTGCCATTTGAGTAATTGGGTAGCCGAATAAAAATCCGCCGACAAGTACCGCCGTTAAAGTCGTACCAATTAAAGAACCTAAAAAACCTTCAACAGATTTATTGGGGCTGATTGAAGGAGCTAACCTGTGCGAACCAATAGCCGAGCCAATGAAAAATGCAAAAGTATCACTAGCCCACGTGCAGGCAAAAAGTATCCAGACCAATTCGCAACCGCCGTCAAAATGTAAATTCGACAAAGTTTCAATGAAATTTATATTGCCGACGTTTTCGCTTACAAAGTTATGAAAATTTACAAGCGAATTGACGGGGTGCGGCTCGTCTGCCAAAAATCTAAGCATTATCAAATGTGCAAACGGCAACCCCAAATAAAATAACCCTGCAACTGATACGCCCGCCTCGTGCGGTCTCATTGAAAATAAAACCGTCAACAAAAATATCGCAAGTGAACCTAAAGTTAAAACTGCAAGCAATTCTTCAATGTTGCCGAGCCACGCGCAACACAAAATTAAAATCAATGTGAACGCGCCCAAAAAAAACGCCGTGTCTAATCCCGCACGATTGAACGCGCCGGAATATTCATACCATCCGACTAACGCCAAAAGTATTGTGAAGCCTGCGAACGGTGCGCCGCCAAGTTGTATCACAATTCCGGCGATTATTATTCCGATTATTCCTGTTATAATTCGTAAAGCCAAAAAGCCACTTCCTTTTCTAGTGTGATAGTTGGGTAGTGTGGTAGTGTGGTAGTTTTTACTATAGCACTATTCCACTACTACACTATCCCACTATTCCGCCAAAACGTCTGTCGCGCTTGCCAAAATCTATAAGTGCGTCAATAAATTCTTCCGGCGTAAATTCCGGAAAATTAGTTTTGGTAAACCACAATTCAGCATACGCCGCTTGCCACAACAAAAAATTACTGATTCGCATATCGCCGCCGGTACGTATCAGCAAATCAACCGGCGGTTGCCCTGCCGTGTCAAGTTCATCTTCAAAAACTGACGCGGTTATTTGTTCAGCCGAAATTTCGCCGCGCGCAACTTTCCGCGCCAATTTTTGCGCAGTGCGTACAATTTCATCTTGCCCGCCGTAATCTGCCGCAATGTTGAATTTAACGCCGGTGTTATTTTTCATCAGCTCGGTTGCACTTTGAATTTGACTTTGAATCAAAGGCGAAAAATCTTCAGTGCGCCCCAAAAATCTGATTCTTACGTTATTGGCGTGCATTTCAAGTTTTTCTTTTTCCAGATATTCAGAAAATAATTGCATTAAAAATTCGACCTCCGCAAGAGGTCGTTTCCAATTTTCTGTGGAAAAAGCATAGACAGTCAACGCTTCAAGTTTCAAATTTACGGCGGTTGTCAAGATTTTTTTTAAAGTTTTAACTCCGGCGGTATGCCCCGCACTGCGTAAAAGCCCGCGTAAACTTGCCCATCGCCCGTTGCCGTCCATAATTATTGCCACATGACGCGGCATTTTAGATTTATCAATTTTGCTTAATAAATCGTTCAAACTTCCATAACTTCCTTTTCTTTGGTCGCCTTTGTACTGTCAACGAGTTTAATGTATTTGTCCAAAAGTTTTTGAACTTTATCCTGCGCGTCTTTGCGGTCGTCTTCAGTAATTTTTTTATCTTTTTCAAGTTTTTTGATAGCTTCGTTTGCGTCGCGGCGAATGTTGCGCATTGCAACTTTGCATTCTTCAGCTTTTTTGCTTACAACTTTAACTAATTCTTTGCGGCGTTCCTGCGTAGGTTGCGGGATTGTCAAGCGAATTGCAATACCGTCCGAATTTGGATTGAGTCCCAAGTCTGATTTTTGAATTGCCTTTTCAATTTCTTTGAGAGAGCCTTTATCGTAGGGTTTAATCATAATGATACGCGGCTCGGGGATTGTAACGTTTGCCATTTGATTAACCGGAGTAGGCGTGCCGTAATAGTCAACCATAACTTTATCAAGCAAGCTCGGCGTGGCGCGTCCTGCGCGAAGTGTACCATAATCTTTTTTCAGTGCGTCCAAACTTTTTTTGAGTTTGTCTTCAGACGAATTGATAACGTCGGTAGTCATTTTGAGTTTTCCCCCTTAATTTATTTTAGAAATTTTTTTATTTTTAAATGTACTTTCTTTTTCGCACGCCCGGTGAAAACCGATGACGGGCTGTAGTTACAGTTAGTTTTTCTTAATCCCTAGTAACTATTTTTAAATCCTTATAAAAAGCTTCAGTACCAATATCAACGAAAAATCCGACTGCCCCGCGTGAATCTTTGCCGCGCTTTAAATCTTCGACTGTCAAAGTTAAAACGCCGTTCAAATAAAAATCTGCGCGAGAATCTTTAATAACGGCTTTCAAGTTTACCCATTCATTTAAGCCCTGCGAAATTTTATTTTCATATTTGGTAATGTTATTTTCTCTGAAGTAGGCGAAAGTAAATTTAGGATAGGAAAAATATTGGCAACCGTGCGCCTTTCTTACGGGGTCGGTGGTATTTGAATTGGTCGGGCGAATGTAAAAACTTTCAAACGCCGAATTGTCGTCATTGATACGAAAAGCAATTCCAATAAAGCCGCGTGCATAATCCGGCGCGTCCGGCAAAAGGCGGCTTAACATTTTAACTTCGATTGTGCCGTTATGAAAATCTGAATCTTTCAATTTGGCAATACTGTTTGTATCATATTCTAAAAGTTTTTCGGTTTTAACTACGCGCAAAACTTTTTCATTTTCAAGATTAAAATTTTCGGCAGATACATTCACTGCGATAAAATTTTCAGCATTCATAATTTACCTCGTTACTGTAGTACCAATAGGCTCGCCAAGTGCCGCCGCCAAAATATTTTCGTGATTGTCGATATTGAAAACAACCAGCGGAATATTATTATCCATACAAAGGCTGGTAGCGGTTGAATCCATCACGTGAAGTTCACGGTTTAAAATTTCTAAATATGTCAACGTGTCAAACTTTTTGGCGTCAGGATTTTTATTGGGGTCGCAGTCGTAAATTCCGTCAGTTCCTTTTTTCGCCATTAAAATTACGTCAGCTTCAACTTCAGCCGCACGAAGAGCCGCCGTTGTATCAGTGGAAAAATAAGGGTTGCCGGTGCCGCCGCCGAAAATTACAACGCGCCCTTTTTCCAAATGACGAACTGCGCGACGCCGAATGTAAGGCTCGGCAACTTCCCGCATTTCAATCGCCGTTTGTACACGGGTGAACACGTGCATTTTTTCCAGCGCGTCTTGAAGTGCAAGGGCATTCATAATCGTTGCCAACATTCCCATATAATCTGCCTGCGCGCGATCCATACCCTTTGCAGAGCCGCTAAGCCCGCGCCAAATGTTTCCGCCGCCTACAACTATTGCTACTTCCAATCCTGCGTCATGAACTTTTTTAACCTGCGCGGCTATACTTTCAACAATCGGCGTATTAATTCCAAAATCTTTGTCGCCCGCTAAGGATTCGCCGCTTAATTTTAATACGACACGTTTATATTTCAACAAAAAAACCTCCTCCAGTTCGGCGTCAATTTTACAAGTTGCAAAGTTTTATGTCAAGAATCAGCTTTTCGAGAAATAAAAAAGACTAAGAAATTTCCCTTAGTCTTTAGCCTTTATCCCTTAGTCTTTAAATCGTCGCGCAGATTTTATTTTTTTGAAAAAGTTAAAATTGCACGGTTATTTTGTTCAAGTGCAAAATAATTTGGCGTTTGAATTTGAGTAACAGAAAATTTTTGCTCGGTGATTGAATCTAAATTTGTATCGTCCGAAATAAAATTGTTATCTTCAAATAAATCAAAAGTTTGAGAATTGGAACTGCTAAAATTAATTTCTTTGCCCTTGCCATTTTTGACGGTCAAAGAGCCGCTGCCTATGGTAAAGACAATGTTTTTTCCGCTGTAACTTGTTTTTGTAATTTTGCCGTTAATTTGAATTTCATCTTCAGCCGCGTAATCCGTGATAATATCTTTACCGCCGCTGTAAACGAAAACATCCGCGCCTTTGCCGCCGGTTAAAGTATCGTTGCCACTTCCGCCGGAAATTGTATCTGCGCCTTTGCCGCCCTTCAATGAATTTGCTGAAGAATTGCCGACAATTTCAACAGATTTTTTCAATGCAGAAGCATTTACTTTTGTTACAGTTGAAAGATAATTTTCCAAGTTGATTTGAGAGCCGGTGAATTTTGTATCAGCAGTCAAGGTAATTTTTTTAGCGTCATATTTCAAACCCGTTGCAAGCGGCGAGTAGGAAATGTTGCCGTAAAAAATTTTTTCGCTGCCGTCAACAAATGTAACAATTTTATCTTTTGCGCCCTTGATTGTTAAATTGCCGCCGGAAGTTGTCAAAATAACGTCGGAGCCTTTGACGCTTGAACTTGTATAATTGGCAGAAATTTTATCTTCGCCGGGCTTGTAATCGTTAATAAAATCGTTGCCGCCGCCGGAAATGAAAACATCTGCGCCCGCGCCGCCGGTTAAGGTATCGTTACCGGTTCCGCCGCGTAAAGTATCTGCGCCCTTACCGCCTTTGATTGAATTAGCCGCCGCTGTTCCAATAATTTCGACAGCGTTTTTCAATGCAGAGGCATTTACTTTCGTTACACCGTTATAATCTGCAAGATTAATTTGACTGCCCGTGAATTTTGTTGACGCCGTTAAAACTGAACTTTTGATTGAAAGTCCTGCAGGAAGTGTTTCATTGGAAGTGCCGCCGCCGTCCAAAGTCCCGTCAATATTAACTGCAATACTTGCCGCGTCTTTCAACAAGATTGAACCGCTACCGACGCTAACTTTCAAATCACTGCCGCTTTTCAAAGTTTGATATTTGCCGCCGGTTATTTTAATTGTATCATTGGAATTAAAGCTGTAAATAATATCGTTGCCGTCGCCGCTTGCATATTGATACAATTTGTTTGACGAGCTGCCATAAATTGTATCGTTGCCCGTGCCGCCGTTAATTGTCTGGTGACCGCCGCTTACACTAAGATAGTCATTACCTGAACCTCCGCTAATTGAGGCGCGGTTATCCCCTTCAGCAATAATCGTATCATTACCGTTGCCGCCGGAAATTGTTATATCGTCGTTAATATCAGCGTAAATTGAGTCGTTGCCGTCCTCGCCGTAAACTTCATTTAATATACTCAAATAAACCCGAATGTTATCATTGCCCGCGCCTGCTTTTATCGTGTTGCGATATAAAACTTCCGCGCCTTCATATTTTGCTGAAATAATCGTATCGTTGCCGCTCTTCCAACCATTAAAGAACTTCTTTCTAAAGGCGCTCGTGTCATTTTGATGAGCCACCTCGGTAAAGTGAAACACAAAGAAGCTCCAGAAGTTGTTGAAGAACAAAAGAAAAAGAACAACATGGCTCCTGTGGCTGTCAGATTAGCGGAATTATTAGGCCAAGAAGTGAAATTCTCCCCTGACACCCGTGGCGAGAACCTCGCTAAAGCAGTAGAGGAATTAAAAGATGGTGAAGTCTTATTAATGCAAAATACCCGTTATGAAAAAGGTGAAGAAAAGAACAATCCAGAATTATCCAAAGAATGGGCGAGCTTAGCTGATGCTTTTGTCATGGATGCTTTTGGCAGTGCCCATAGAGCGCACGCTTCTACCTTTGGTATTCCTGAAATTTTAAAAACAGAAGGCAAACAAGTCGCTATCGGTTATTTGGTGGAAAAAGAAGTCGTCTCATTAGGCAAGGTGGTTAATGTTCCTGAAGAAGGACACCCATATATTGCTATCCTTGGTGGTTTTAAAGTTTCTGATAAGATTAAGGTCATTGATTCACTTCTAAAGAAGTGTGATAAAGTTATCATCGGTGGTGCGATGGCGTATACATTCTTAGCTGCTCTCGGTAAGAAAATTGGTAATTCCCCATTTGAACCAGATCAACTTGATTATGCAAGAAAAATGTTTGAAACAGGTAAAGTTTTACTTCCTGTCGATTCCGTGGTTGCTGATAGCTTTGATGATCCTCAAGATATTCATGTTGTTGAAGGAAATATTCCTGATGGTTATGAAGGTCTTGACGTT
>CALDHY010000056.1 GCA_937901445.1 uncultured Selenomonadales bacterium | reverse complement strand
TCAGACGTGTGCTCTTCCGATCTTTTAAAAAATAAAAAAAATTTTTAAAATTGAAAGGACTGTATTAAATGAAAAAAATTTTTGCATTATTTTTGATAGCGATTATAACTTTAGCTTCGGTTGCAATGGCGGCAAAAAAAACCGTGCGAATTGCGCGCTTGCCAATTCTGGTACAACAAAATACGTTAGATTATGAAACTTCAGTAACGCTTGAAACAAAACTTGCACGCGCCGTGAAATTTCCGGTAAATGAAGAAATACAAATTGTCGAGTACGTGCCGCCGAAAAAGGCTTCAGAGAAACTTAACAAAATTTGGCAAAAAATGTACGCCAAAAATAAAAATTCCAATATTGACAACGCAATAAAAAGATTAGCCGACAATTTAAAAGCAGATTTAGTTATTTTACCAATTCTTCATCAATATTATCAAAGCGAAACGGATTCAGATGATAACTCCGGAAAATTCCTTTCAAGCAAAGTTTCTGCCGAAATGATTATTTACGATAAAACTACCGGCAATTTTATTAAGAAAGAAGCTGAACGTGATTTTAATGACAGCTACAATAAATTTGGCACGGCGGCACATTTGGCGGGCGAATGTTTTGACCAACTGATTCAAGATACTCAACTTATACACATTATTCGTACCAGGAGAGGTTAAAAAATGTCACAAAAAATAGCCGTGTTAATTCCCTGCTATAACGAAAGTTTGACTGTTGAAAAAGTTGTTACAGATTTTAAAAGGGAACTTCCTGACGCTACAATTTACGTTTACGATAACAACTCAAAAGATAATACCGCTGAACTTGCCAAAAAAGCCGGCGCGGTTGTTCGCCACGAATACCGACAAGGCAAGGGCAATGTTATTCGTTCAATGTTCCGTGATATTGATGCAGATTGTTACATTATGACGGACGGCGACGACACTTATCCCGCCGAATACGCTCGCCAAATGTGCGATTTAGTTTTAAGCGGCAAGGCTGATATGGTTATTGGCGACAGATTGAGTGCAACTTACTTTGAAGAAAATAAACGCCCCTTTCACAATTTCGGTAATTCTTTGGTGCGCGGCTGTATCAATACTTTTTGGAGCAACAAGACAAAAATTCTTGACGTTATGACGGGTTATCGCGCCTTCAGTCCAATGTTTGTGAAAAGTTTTCCGATTCTTTCACAGGGCTTTGAAATTGAAACTGAAATGACAATTCACGCACTGGATAAAAATCTTTTGTTGCAAAGTATACCCGTTAATTACCGTGACAGACCGGCGGGCAGTTTCAGTAAGTTAAATACCTACGTTGACGGCGCAAAAGTTTTAATGACGATTTTTAATTTGTACAGGAATTATCGCCCGCTAAGATTTTTCGGCGCGGCGGCAGTTATTTTAATGTGCATTTCGCTTTTAATGTTCCTGCCGGTATTTTTTGAATATTTAAGTACGGGGCTTGTACCGAAAATTCCAACGCTGATTGTTAGCGGGCTTTTGGGATTGGCGGCGATGCTTTCGGCGGCTTGCGGCGTAATTTTGGACGTTATCGCCAACAACGCACGAAAAGATTTTGAACTTAAAATGAATATGCTGCAGATTCTTTTGAACGACGGAGAAAATTCAAATGGCAATAAGTAACTTAAAATTTTTAGTCGCCGGAATTTTTTTATTGTTGCTTAGAATTTGGCTTGCAAGAATTTCCGGAGTTTTTTATCTTCCGGATGAACTTTACGACGATTTATTACTGATGAAGTACGCGGATTTTGGCGAATATTTTTCGGCGCGCAATTTGCCTTTCAATGAACTGTTGCTGAAAAATATGGGCTTCCCCGTACTTTTAAATTTAGTTGGAATTTCCGGCTTGCAATATACTGACGTACTTTCGTTATTTTGGTTTTTGGCGGCAATTTCAACCGTTGAATTGTTTGCAAAGTCTACCGGCGTAACCAACAAAATAATTTGGCTGGCTGTTTATATTTTTGTGCTTTTTGCTCCGGCGGCGTTTGATAATTGGTGCGGTACTCGACTTTACAGAAACGCCGTTTTAACGCCGTTATATTTTATTGTGCTCAATATGGCGGCTATTTTGTTCGTTCATCATTTTACCGAGTCTAAGTTCGACGTTAAAAAATTTTTGCCGTTTCAAATTTTTTTGGGATTAATATTTACATTAACTTTTTACATAAAGGAAGATGGAATTTGGCTACTTGCCGTTTTGGTTGCCGTGTTAATCCCCTGCTTAATAAAAGCTCTGTTGCAAAATAATTTTTCAATCCGAAAACAACTGATTCACATAGCGTTATTGTTGTTGCCGCTGATAATTTTTGGCGCGGGAACTACATTTTATAAACTTGTCAATTACAAATATTTCGGCGTCTACGAAATTAATACACGAACCGAAGGCGAAACAGGAAAATTTGTTAAACTGGTGTACAAAATATCATCCAATGAAAGGACCGGCAAAATTTGGGCTCCACATGACGCAGTACAGCAGGCAATTAACGCCTCTGAAACTTTAAAAAATAATCACGCCTTGACAGAATCAATTTTACATTCAAAGTGGTGCGGCGGCGATATGGCGGTTAATCCTGTAAGCGGCGATTTTCTCGGCTGGGTAATTATGACGGCGGCAAAAGATTCAGGCGCGTTTAATTCACTTGCAGAACAAGAAAAATTTTTCAGGCAAGTCAACCAAGAAATTGAAACTGCCTTTGAAAACGGTACACTTCAAAAAGATTCAAAATTTCAGCTTGTCTCTTCAGTGGGCGGCAGGTCTTTAAAGGAAATTCTGAAACTGTCAAAGTTAATGGCAAAAGAATATTTTATACATGTAACGTTATATCACTACCAACCCGGCGCGTATCCCAATTCAGTTTCACAGCCTCAAAATGAAGAGCAGGCAATTTCCATAGCTACAGCCTCAAGATTAACCAACATTGACCTTAACAAAACAAATGAAATGGCAGGTCAAGCAACCAACTTTTTAAATGTAATGTTTGTGATTTATTCAATAGTGCAAACAGTACTTTTCGTAATGGCAATAATCGGCTTAGGTTACAACATAAAAAAAATTTGGCGGCGTCAAATAAAATTGGAAATTAAACCGTTGTTGCCGCTTTTAATTGCGGCGGGATTTTTGCTTTTATCGCTGGCGTATTCTTTAGCTTTGGCGTGGTTCTGTGAATTTATCAGCCCTTCCATACTTAGAGAAGCCGCGTTAAAGTTTTACGGCGTCGGACTTATACCGTTGCTTGCAAGTTTTGAAATTTTCGGCACGTATTTATTTTATGCAGATTATAAAAGTATAAAGGTGTTCAATTTTAAGCGGAGATAAATTATGCCAAAAGTAAGCGTCATTTTGACTTCCTACAACCACGAAAAATATTTTGCCGCGTCGATTGAAAGTTTACTCAATCAAACGTTTTCAGATTTTGAACTTTTAATTTCAGACGACGGCTCCACTGATTCAAGCCAAAAAATTATTCGTTCATACAAGGACAAACGAATTAAACTTTTCCTGCATGAAAAAAATATTGGCGCGGTTAATTGTTACATTGAATGTATAAAAGCCGCCGCCGGAAAGTATATCGCCCTGCAACATTCGGATGATATTTGGGAACTTGATAAACTTGAAAAGCAAGTTGAATTTCTTGAAAAAAATCCGCAGTATGAAGCTTGTTTCACTCAAGTAAAATTCATTGACGAACGCGGCGCGCCTTACGAACTGCCGGAAAATCACCCGTACAAAAAAGTTTTCAAACAAGAAAATCGCCCGCGTGAACTTTGGCTGAATCATTTGTTTTGGAATTCAAATTGTTTTTGTCATCCGACAATGCTGATTCGTAACGCGCAAGAAAATTTTGCAATATCGCCTGAATTTTTTAATTTGCCGGATTATTTTCAATGGGTAAATTTTTGCACGAAAAAAAGTCCGTACGTTTTGCCTGAAGAATTAATTTCATTTCGCCTGCGCCGTGAAAGTCAAAATTCGGTAAGTTCAATTAATTT
Organism: uncultured Selenomonadales bacterium; assembly: GCA_937901445.1. Classification (GTDB taxonomy): domain Bacteria; phylum Bacillota; class Negativicutes; order Selenomonadales; family Selenomonadaceae; genus Quinella. The sequence continues at coordinate 20,464 of CALDHY010000056.1, read as the reverse complement.
AGAAAAAACTGTACGAATTTCAAACGAGCTTTACTTTGTGGCGCGGGAATTTTTACCGATACTGCGCGACGAAAATTTTTTGAAAGTATTTCCGGAAGCTGAAGAATTTTTAATTGGCGGCGAAATTTCTACAGAGTTTGCCTTTGCTCAACTTTGCCTAAAAAGAAATTTACCGGCTTTTCAAAAATTGGCACTTGAAATATTGCAAGATTTACTTCATAATGAAGGCAAGCGAAACTTAATAAAAAAGCTTTACGGCTACGATGAAAAATCTTTCATTCGTGACACGGCGAAATTTGACGTGTTCGGAATGAAGGCGCAGTTGCCAATATTGAATTGCAAGTTGTATCTGGATTTTGGCGGCGGCTTTAATGAAGTTGACACCGTTAAAAATTCGGTACTGATACGCCCCGACGAAAATTTCACGGCAACTTTTGATTTTGACGCAGATAAAGAAATTGTAAGTTTACGTTTCGACCCCGACGAAAAAGCCGGACTGTCAATAAAAATTTTGAAAATCACTGTGAACGGCGAAATTGTCGAAAGTTTTACTTCAAATGCTTTTCAAGTTGCGGATGGCTATTTTAATTTCATAACCGCCGACCCCTACTTCACGATTGACAAAAAACTTTCTGCCGGAAAAGTCCACGTTGAAATTTTGGGCGCGGTTAGGAATGACGCACTTTTAAATTTTGAAGAAAATTTTTTTGCCGCCTGCGCAAAGATTCAACAGCTAGAAAATTTACTACAAGAGAAAATTTCTCAAGTTCAACAATTGGAAAATCAGATTGCCGCACAAAATGAAGAAATTCAAAATCTGCTAAATTCCAATTCGTGGCAAGTTACAAAGCCGCTCCGTTCAATCGGAAAAATCCTAAGAAAATTTAGGTGATAATTTTGGTAAAAAGATTGGGTATATTTTGTACGTATGACAGCGAAGGAGTGATTGACGATTACATAATTTTTTTACTGCAGGAAATTAAAAAAGTTTTAAATCATTTGTCGATTGTCTGCAACGGCAAATTGACGCCGGAAAGCCGCGCGCGCCTTGAAAAAATTACCGACGATATTTTTGTTAGAGAAAACAGCGGATTCGATATGGAAGCTTGGCGACAAGGAATTTTGCGCCAAAAGGAAAATATAAAAGACTATGACGAATTAATTTTGTTTAACGATTCTTTTTATGGTCCGCTGTATCCTTTTGCTGAAATTTTTGATAAAATGGATAGTGAAAAAATTGACGCGGATTTTTGGGGATTGACTGTACACGGCAAAACTGACGACCCTAGCCGAATGTGTCCTTACGGCTATATTCCGGAACACATTCAATCTTACTTTTTGGTTGTTCGTCAAAGAATGTTGCACAGCCCCGAATTTTTACAATACTGGGAAGATGCAAAAGTTGCAAGTAATTTTGATGAAGCCGTAATGTACCATGAAGTTTGCTTTACCAAAATTTTTTTTGATAAGGGTTTTAACTACGCGGTTTACTGCGATACAAGGGATTGGGAAAAAGTTTCAGACTCCAAAATAAATCACTACTTACTTTCGACAGAAAAATTATTAAAAGAATATCATTGTCCCGTACTTAAGAAAAAAGTTTTTCTGATGCCGCGCGCTTATTATATAAATGAAAATTACGGAGACGGTCCGCGCAACAGTATCGACTTTATAAAAAATCATACGGATTACGATATTTCTTTTATATGGCAAAACCTGTTAAGAATAAAAAATATTGCCGAACTCAAGGAAACTTTAGGATTGGATTATATTTTTCCTACCGGTATTTCAACCGAAACTGCGCAAATAAATTTTACTGAAGTTGCGATTGTGGCTCATATCTACTACGAAGATTTAATGGCTGAATGCGTCAAGTACCTTTGCAACGCGCCGCCGGAAGTTTCAATTTTTGTTACGGTTGATAAAGTTCAAAAGAAAGAGCGCGTCGAAAATTTATTTCAAGCCGCCGACAGAAAATGTGAAGTTCGACTTGTAGAAGGCAGAGGCAGAGACCTTGCGGCGTTGCTTGTTGGTTGCAGGGATATTTTCAAGCGTTTCAAATATTTGTGTTTTGTTCACGACAAAAAATCTCTTCGTCCCGGCAAGTCAATTTCAATCGGCGAATCTTTTTTTCATATGTTGTGGAATAATGCATTGGCAAGCGAAAATTTTATAAAAAATGTAATTGCAGAGTTTGAAAACGAAAAAAATTTGGGCTTGCTTGTACCGCCGCCGCCTCATCACGGCGAATATAAATTTTTTATTCACGATTACTGGACGAGCAGTTGTTTTGAACAAGCTGAAAAAGTTGCAGAAAAATTGAACATACCGACGAAATTTTTAAACAGGGGAATTTCGCCATTGGCGATAGGGAGCGTGTTTTGGTGCAAAACAGCGGCTTTAAAAAAACTTTATGCTTACGATTGGAAAGTTGAAGATTTTCCCGCCGAGCCAATGCCGGACGACGGCACAATAAGTCACGCGCTTGAAAGAATTTTCCCGTTTGTCGCGCAGGCTGAAGGCTTTTATACCGGCTGGATGATGTCAGATAAATTCGTAAAGGATGAGCTTGAAAATTTCATACACTTTTCGGCAGAATCACGGAATATTTCAGTTTCTGCCCTTCAAAGTCCGGCAACTTTAATGCAAGCTTTAAAATATTGGGCAAAGTCAAACGTACCGCAAAAATATTGGTTCTTGCTGTATCCTATCAAACATTTATTGGAAAAATTGGGTTTCAAAGTATAATCGGGGGTGTCGAAATGGTAAAAAGATTTTATGTAGAAAAACGCGCGCGGTTTAATACGCCTGCGCGGCAGATGCTTTCAGATTTTCGTGAAACTCTAAATTTACAGGGATTGGAAGAAGTAAGAGTTTTTGTGCGCTATGACATTGAAGGCTTAGACGATGAAGATTTTGAAAAGACTTGGGATAAAGTTTTCTGTCAAAGAAATACCGACGTACTTTTTGAAGATGAACTGCCGCCGGGATTAAATTTGGAAAGGACTTTTGCAGTTGAATATTTGCCGGGACAATTTGACCAACGCGCAGATTCTGCCGCACAATGTGTACAGCTTGTAACAGGCAAGGAACGCCCAATAATTCGCACGGCTAAAGTTATTTCGCTGAAAGGTTATATTTCTGAAGATGAATTCGACCGCGTCAAAAACTACGTCATAAATCCCATTGAAACGCAAGAGGCAAGCTTTGAACGCCCTGAAACGCTGAAAGATTTTGTTGAAGAAATTGAAGACGTTGAAATTTTACACAAGTTTAATAACTTTACTGACGCCGAATTAAAAACTTTCTTAAGTGAACGCGGCTTTGCAATGAGTTTCGACGATTTAAAATTCTGCCAAAAATATTTTCGTGACGAAGAAAAACGCCCGCCTACAATTACCGAGCTGAAAGTTATAGACACTTACTGGAGCGATCATTGCCGCCATACAACTTTTACAACGGCGATTGACAGTGTAACTTTCGACGCGGGCAAGTACAGCGCGGAAATTGAAAATACGTACAGAAAATATCTTGAGTGCAGGAAAAAGCTTTACGGCGATTCTCAAAAAGAAATTTCACTGATGGATTTGGGGACAATAGCGGCGAAAATTCAAAAGGCTGACGGCACGCTGAAAAATCTTGACGAGTCCGAAGAAATTAACGCTTGCAGTATCAAAGTTACGGCGAAAGTTGACGGGCAACTTGAAGATTGGCTTGTAATGTTCAAAAATGAAACGCACAACCACCCTACAGAAATTGAACCGTTCGGCGGCGCGGCAACTTGTTTAGGCGGCGCAATTCGAGATCCTTTAAGCGGCAGGGCGTACGTTTACCAAGCAATGAGAATTACAGGCGCGGCAGATCCTCGACAACCAATTTCAGAAACACTGCCCGGCAAACTCCCTCAAAGAAAAATTGTACGCGAGGCGGCACAAGGTTACAGCTCCTACGGCAACCAGATAGGGCTTGCTACAGGTTACGTGCGCGAAATTTACCACGAAGGCTATTTGGCAAAACGAATGGAAATAGGCGCGGTAATTGCGGCGGCTCCGGCTGAAAATGTTGTAAGAAAAAAACCGGTTGCAGGCGACGTGGTTATACTTTTGGGCGGACGAACAGGCAGGGACGGTATAGGCGGCGCGACGGGCTCAAGTAAAATTCATACGGCGGATTCTTTGACGAAAAGCGGCGCGGAAGTTCAAAAGGGCAATGCTCCAACTGAAAGAAAAATTCAACGCCTTTTCAGAAATCCTAAGGTTGCAAAACTTATCAAGCGTTGTAATGATTTTGGCGCGGGCGGCGTGGCAGTGGCGGTTGGTGAACTTGCTGAAGGCTTGCAGATTAATCTTGACGCAGTGCGAAAAAAATATGAAGGCTTAGACGGCACCGAGCTTGCAATTTCAGAATCACAGGAACGAATGGCGGTAGTTTTGGCTCCCGAAAATGTTGAGGCGTTTATAAAATTCGCAGATGAAGAAAACCTTGAAGCTTACAAAATTGCTGTAGTCACGGAAAAAAATAAATTGGTAATGCAATGGCGCGGCAAGGAAATTGTCAGCGTCAGCAGGAATTTCTTTGATACAAACGGCGTCCGTCAACATACAAGCGTAAACGTCGCGCAGGTTGAAAAATATTTGCGGCAAAGACTTTCTGAAGATATAAAAACGGCGTGGCTGAAAAATTTGCAAAAGTTAAATGTTTGCAGTCAAAAAGGATTGGTAGAAAGATTTGATTCAACAGTTGGCGCGGGTACGGTTTTAATGCCTTACGGCGGCAAAAATCAGCTTACACCGGCTGAAGGAATGGCGGCGAAACTTCCGGTTGACGGCGAAACAAAAACTGCAACAGTTATGACTTACGGCTTTGACGCCAAAATTTCGGTGTGGAGTCCCTATCACGGGGCTATTGACGCGGTTACTTCAAGCTTGGCGAAATTGACGGCGATTGGCGCGGATTTCTCAAAGGCTTATTTGACGTTCCAAGAATATTTTGAACGGCTGGAAAAAAATCCCGACAAATGGGGTAAACCTTTCGCAGCGTTACTGGGCGCGTTCAAGGCGCAAATGAGTTTTGGAGTTGCGGCGATTGGCGGCAAAGATTCAATGAGCGGCACTTTTGAAAATTTGAATGTACCGCCAACTTTGGTAAGTTTTGCAGTGGCAACGGTTGACGCAAATAAAATTATTTCGCCGGAATTTAAGGCGGCAGGGCACAAGGTTTATCTTGTCGAGTGCGCGCGCGATGAATTTAACGTACCGGATTTTCGCGCACTCAAGAAAAAATTTACAACGGTAAACAGTCACATCAGCGCGGGAAAAGTTGTAGCGGCTATGAGCATTGGTGTCGGCGGTATTGCAGAGGCAATTTCAAAAATGGCGGTCGGCAACGATATAGGCTTCAAATTTGCTGAAGAAGTACATTTGTTTGAGAAAAATTACGGCAGTTTGATTTTGGAGGCGGCTGACGGCGTAGAATTGGATTTTCACGAACTCGGAGAAACTGTCAGCGATGAACAAATTGAAATTGGCAACGTCAAAATTTCTCTTGACGAAATTAAAAAAATTTGGACTGAACCGCTTGAAAAAATCTTTCCTACAAAAACTGATTCAGATTTACAAAAAATCCCTCCGGTTGCTTACAAGGCAGAATTTCGGCATACAGCGAAAATTAAAATTGCACAGCCAAAAGTTTTTATTCCCGTTTTTCCCGGCACGAATTGCGAATATGAAAGCGCGCGTGCGTGGCGATTTGCAGGTGCTAAGCCCAATGTATTTGTCATACGCAATTTAACGGCGGCGGAAGTTGAAGAAAGTATTTCGGCGATGGTTGACGCAATTAAAACTTCACAAATAATAATGTTGCCGGGCGGTTTCAGCGGCGGCGACGAGCCGGATGGCAGCGGAAAATTTATTGCGGCAATGTTCCGAAATGAACGAATAGCAAATGAAGTAATGGAACTTTTGAAAAATCGTGACGGTTTAATTTTGGGAATTTGCAACGGTTTTCAAGCATTAATAAAATTGGGACTTTTACCTTACGGCGAAATTAGAGACCTTGAAAAAGATTCTCCAACTTTAACTTACAATTCTATCGGGCGGCACGTCAGCCAAATGGTACAAACCAGAATTACAAGCAATTTATCCCCGTGGCTTGCAAATAATTCTGTAGGTGATATTCATACAATAGCAGTTTCACACGGCGAAGGCAGATTTGTTGCTGAAGATTTTGTGTTGAAAAAATTAATTGCGAACGGGCAAATTGCAACGCAGTATGTAAATTTTGACGGCGAACCTACGAACGAATTACCTTTCAATCCGAACGGCTCAACTTTTGCAATAGAAGGAATTACAAGCGCAGACGGACGAATTTTCGGCAAGATGGGGCATTCTGAACGTATCGGCAAAAATGTTTCAAAAAATGTACCCGGCAATAAGAATCAATATTTGTTTGAAGCGGGCGTGAATTATTTTTCATAGGAGGAAAAAACTATGGGAATTTTTAGGCAACCGTTAAATCAAAATCCGCCTCCAAATTTGCGGCGCAGAGATAATAATTCAAATGACGGCGGCGGAGATTGGGACGACGATTACGATGGCGACTACCATTCTTTTAGGGATCATTCACATTCAAATTACCATTCAAATTCAAACGATGATTATAATTACCATGATTCAAATTATGATTCTTATGACAGCGGCGACGATTACGACGATGGCGGAGGCGGCGGCGATTAAATGACTTACAAAAAAATTGAAATTGACGGCATAAATATTTTTTATCGTGAATCCGGCAGTAATGAAAATCCGGCGATGATTTTATTTCATGGTTTTCCTTCGGCAAGTCATATGTTCCGCAATTTAATACCGGCTCTCGAAGATAAATTTCATTTGATAGCGGCAGATTATCCCGCGTTTGGGCAGTCAGATATTCCGCCGCGTGAAAAATTTTCTTACACATTCGATAACCTCGCTGATATTATAGAAAAATTCATTTGCAAAATTGGCGTCGAAAAATTTTATATGTACGTGTTTGATTACGGCGCGCCTATTGGTTTTAGAATTGCGATGAAAAATCCTGAAAAAATTCTCGGTATTATCAGCCAAAACGGCAACGTTTACGAAGAAGGACTCGGCAAAAAATGGGCGGCGCGCGCCGAATATTGGAAAAATCCAACAGTTGAACTGCGCGAAAAATTTAAATCTGCGTTTGCGCCTGAAACAATCATAGGGCAGTATACTTTTGGGACGCCGGAAAATTCTGTTTCGCCGGACGGTTACACTTTGGATATTTTCTACACGCAGAAAAAAGACTACGCCGAAATTCAATCTGATTTAATTTTCGACTATCAAAACAATGTTAAACTTTATCCCCAGTTTCAAAAATATCTGCGCGAGTATCAACCAAAACTTTTGGCGGTATGGGGCAAAAATGATCCGTCGTTCATTTATCAGGGCGCGGAGGCGTTCAAAAAAGATTTGCCGAATGCAGAAATTCATTTTGTGGACAGTGGGCATTTTGCGCTTGAAAGTCATTGTGCGGAAATTGCAACCTTAATCAGAAAAACTTTTGTCGGGTGAAATTATGGAACAAAAATTTTTTGTAGCAAGTTGCGTTTTCACTGAAGAATATCCCGAGCTTAGCAAAAAAATTCAAAGTTACATTATTGAGCGGTTTAACTTGCCTGTAATTCGTTGTTGCGTGGCAAATTACAAAGTTGAAGAGTTTGAAAATCGTATGCCGGAAAATTATCGTGAAGAATGGCGAAAGATTGAGCATTACAGAAAATTTCCTGCGGGCAGTACGATGGTTTCACTTTGTCATAATTGCGCGGCGATTTTTGAAGAAAAGCACCCTGAAATTTTGCGGCAGTCTTTATGGGAATTGATTTTGGAAGATAAAAATTTTTGTTACAAAGATTTTGGCGGCGAAAAAATTACAGTGCAAGATTGTTGGCGGTCAAAAGAAAATCTTTCTGAACAAAATGCAGTACGTGAAATTTTGCGGCGAATGAATTTTGAAATTGTCGAACTTGAGGAAAATTTTGAGCAAACTAAATTTTGCGGTTATTCTCTGTATCAGCCGCAACCGCCGCGTAACCCCAAACTTGCGCCAAAAAGATTTTTGCACGGCGCGCAGGGCTTGTTTCTTGAACATTCGCAACAGGAAAAAGAAAAATTAATGCGGGAGTACTGCGCAAAAATTTCAACTGAAAAAGTCACGGCGTATTGTCATTATTGCATACGCGGCTTGAAACTCGGCGGCAAAAATGCAATTCATTTGGCGCAACTTTTATTTGAGTCTGAAAAATATTTTTAAGGACGTGAACATTATTAATTTTAAGATACTTGAAAAAAACGATAAACCTGTTTTTGATAAATTTTACAGTGCGGGCTATTATGAAAATGCTTATGCTTGTTTTACGGGGCTTTATATGTGGCGGGAACTCGGCAACACGCGCTGGGCGATTGAAGACGATATAATTTACTTATGTTCAGAATGGCACGGCAAATTTTCGGCGTTCCAACCGCTGTGCAAGCCTGAAAAAATTTTTACTGCAGTTTCAAAGATTATTGAAATGTTCAAAGAGTGCGGACAAAATAAAGTTCAATTTTTCGGCTTGGAAAAATTTTTTATTGAGGAATTGGTTAAATATCCCTACGCCAATTTTGAAATTTCTTCTGACAAAAATAATTCTGACTACGTGTACCTCGCGCAAGATTTAATAAATTTGTCCGGCAGAAAATTTCACGGCAAGAAAAATCATTTGAATCAATTCTACAAGGATTATCCGACGGCTGAATATTTGCCTATAACTTGTGAAATTATCCCGCAATGCAGGGAAGTTTTAAATAATTGGTATGAAATGCACCGCGCCAATAATCCCGATGATATTTTTATGAATCAAGAAAATAAAGCCATTCAAGAAATTTTTGACAACTTCGAGTACTTCAAACTCAAGGGCGGCGCAATTTTACTTGGCGGAAAAATTGTAGCGTTCACTTTCGGCGAACAATTAAATTCTGATACGGCGGTTATTCACGTTGAAAAAGCAGATCCTACAATTCGCGGCGCGTACACCGCAATAAATCAAAATTTCATTGAGCACGAATGGGCGGCTATGACTTACATTAACCGCGAAGAAGATATGGGCTTGGAAGGTTTAAGGCAAGCAAAAGAATCTTACCGCCCCGTTAAAATGATTGATAAATTCAGTGCAAAGATTATAGAATGAAAAAAATTGTTTTAGTGTGCGTCAAAAATTATGATGCCTTTGCTTGTGAAGTTGCAAAAGATATTCAGCGTGCGGCTGACGAAGCCGGAATTGAAATTGAATGTTCGTCAATGACGGCGGCTGAATTACACCGGTTGCCTAAAGATACAGATTTGGTACTTTTTGCGCCGCCGCGTTATCGTCATTTAGACAGAATCAAAAAAATTTGCCCTAACGCCAAAATTGATATGATTGATTTTAACCTTTACGCCCTGCGCGACGGCAAAGCTATTTTGGAGTTCGCAAAAAATATTCTTGGATCATAAAAAATTAAAGCCTCAAAAAAGTTCGGGGCTTTTTTCGTTGACAATAACAATAGCGGCTGATAAAATTGCACTTATTGAAAATTGAATACGGTTGGATTAGGTGTCGAAAGACTCAATAAGGAATTCGGTATAAGCCGGAGCGGTCCCGCCACTGTAACAGCGAGCGATTCTGCAAAATGTCATTGAGCGTAAGCTTGAGAAGGCGCAGAGGAGCATTGACCTGAAGCCAGGAGAATTGCCTGATTAACAATCACCGTTTGAACTGCGAGTGACAGTAAGGGGATTTGTAGTTGGATAGTGGTGTAGTGTTATAGTGTGATAGTTAGATAGTAAAAACTACCGCACTACCCCACTATCAAACTACCGCACTATTTCCCCCTTCGCGCAGATTTAGGGGGAATTTTTTTTGGGAAGATTAACGAACAGACTTTTACAAATGCTGATAACTTTAATTGGCGTAAGTTTTTTAACATTTTGCCTTGCGTACCTTGCGCCGGGCGACCCCGTTGCAATGCTTTTAGAATCAGCTGATACAATCGTTTCAGAGGAAGTTTTGGAAAAAACGCGCGCAGAATTGGGACTTGATAAACCTTTCTTAGTGCAGTACGGAAATTGGGTAATTGGAATTTTGCACGGCGATATGGGAATGAGTTATTCAGCCAAAAAACCTGTCTTTGATAAACTTTCTGAAGGATTTGTCGGCACGGTACTTTTGGCTTTTACGACGATAATTTTTGTGCTGATAATTTCGTTGCCGCTGGGAATTTGGTCGGCAATTCATCAAAACAAGTGGCAAGATTATTTGGTTAGATTTTTTTCTTTTATTGGAGTTTCAATGCCGAATTTTTGGCTCGGCTTAATTTTGTTGTACATTTTCGGCTTAAAATTGGGCTGGTTTCCAATAGCAAGCTCCACCGTAACTTTGAACGGAATAATTTTACCGGCGGTAACATTGGCAATTTATCAATCAACAAAATATGTTCGGCAAGTGCGCACGGTAATTTTGGACGAACTGCATCAAGATTACGTAATTGGAGCGCGGGCGCGCGGCTTGAGTGAAAGTGCAATTTTATGGAAACACATTTTGCCGAATGCAGTTTTGCCGCTGATAACTTTGCTGGGAATGTCAATCGGCTGGTTATTGGGCGGCGTGGCAGTTATCGAAATAGTTTTTTCGTGGCCCGGTATTGGAAATATGGCGGTACGCGCAATAATGATGAGAGACTACCCGCTGATTGAAGGCTTTGTACTTTGGATAGCTATTGCGTATATGTTCATAAATTTTTTGGTAGATTTATCTTACTCTTACCTTGACCCAAAACTTAGAAAGGGGGCGGCGCAGTAATGGAATTTATAAAGACGCACAAATTATTTTCATTTTACAGCTTGCTTGTAATTTTAATTTTGTTCGTGGCGATATTTGCGCCGTACCTTGCGCCTCAAGATCCGTATGACGGCAATATGAGAAATGTTTTACAAACGCCGTCGGCTGAACATTTGCTCGGCACTGATAAATTAGGGCGCGACACTTTGTCAAGAATAATCGCCGGTACGCAAGTTTCGCTGTTTATGACGATTTGTCTTGTAATTTTATTGGCGATTGTTGGAATTGTAATTGGAATTGCGTCGGGATATTTCGGCGGCAAAGTTGAAATTGTTTTAATGCGGCTTGCAGATATGATGCTGTCGTTTCCGGGCGTCGTTTTGGCAATAGCAATAGCCGGAATTTTGGGCGGCTCCATTGCAAATACAATCATTGCGCTTTTAATCGTCGGTTGGGCGAAATATGCGCGGCTTGTTCGCAGTTTGGTTATAAAATTGCGCAACAACGATTTTATCATTGCGGCTCAAGTCAACGGCACGAAAACAATAAATATTTTGCGGCGGCACATTCTGCCAAACGTTTTACCAATGATTGTAATAACCGGCGCAATGGATATCGGTACAATGATGATGGAAATTGCGGGCTTGTCATTTTTGGGATTCGGCGCACAACCTCCAACGCCTGAATGGGGATTAATGCTGAACGAAGGGCGGCAATATATTCAAACTGCGCCTTGGCTAATGATTTACCCCGGCGTTGCAATTTTTATAGTGGTTGCGATTTTTAATTTGTGGGGAGACGCCCTGCGCGACGTACTTGACCCGCGACAAGAAAATTAACTGAAAATTTCTCTGTAGTCGTCACGAATTAAAGCGTAGGAAATTAAATTTTCAATTACCTGCATAACTTCAATATCATCTAAATACCAAAGGCGATTATGCGTTAATGTTCCAAGATAAAATTTCTTGCCATCGATAATTTGCGGGTATTTTTTAAAAACAATTTCGCGCAGACCTGCAATTTTTAAAGCTCCGCGCCCTTTTGTAATTCTGCCGCTGTGAAAAAATTTTATTTTGTTGCCCATAATTTCAAAATTATTATCAATATTTAATTCCAGCGAATGGTGATAATCAGTTTCTCTGTCAATCGCAACATTTATTACAGTTTTCAAAGTTGGATTTTTTTCAGTGCAGTAACTTGAAATGCTCATAGAAACAAATTTTTCATCGCCGTTGTAATTGACTATGAACGAACGATATGTGCTGTCAAATTTTCCGCCGCTACTATCACCAACAGATAAAAGCCTAATTCCGTAATCTTCAATGACGCTGAAAATTTTATAATGTTTAGCGGGAAATTTATGATTTATATCAAGCAAACATTCCAAAAAATTTACCATTGGTACAGCAAATCTTTTCGGCGTATCAGTGCCAATGCTGCCATCGTCAACATAAATTTGATATTTTTCTTCCAATTCCTCAAATTTAATTCGTGGCGGCGGCTCTTCAAAGGGCGCGGGCGAATATTTACCTTGCAACATTTCTGAATAAGTCGGCAATTTTTCAATTTTTACATAGTAATTTTTATCTTCGTCAAAACAATAGCAAAAATTTTCTTCGCCGTTCGTCAAACAACAGTACTTGCAATTCAATTCGGCGGCGTAATCGTAAAGTTGATTAAAAGCTTTATCGTCAAGATAAACTTCAGCGGCTTTACACTCAATGACAGCTAAAGTATAAAATGCATTCTCGGTCGCGCTGTATCGTTCAATAATTATATCGGCGCGTTTTCTTGATTTAACGCCGTAATTTGCCAAAGGTTCTTCGACGCGAATTAAATCTTTTGGTACTTGTAATTTTTCAATCAGATATGAAATTAAATTTTGGCGGACAATTTTTTCATTCATAAAAATCACTCCTCTAATTGGGGATTTTAATATATTTTTAAACTGAAAGGAAGTTGTTTTAATGCTTTTTAAATGGAAAAAACTTTTGGCGGCGGTAGCGGCAACAGGGATTTTATTTACAGGTTGCGGCGGCGATGACGCGGGCGGCGGCAATTCAAAAGGCGGCGACCCCGACGTTTTAAAAGTTGGTGTAACAAATTTTGCAGACACGCTTGAACCTACGCAAAATTATTTCGGTTGGGTAGTTATGCGCTACGGGCTCGGCGAATGTTTAACCAAGTTTGACGAAAAAATGAATATTCAGCCGTGGCTTGCTGAAAGTTGGAATGTTAGCGACGACCATTTAACTTGGACTTTTAAAATTCGTGACAACGTGAAATTTTCAAACGGTGACGCCTTGACTGCAGACGCGGTTAAACAATCTATCGAACGCGCCTTTGCAAAAAATACCCGCGCCGCAACTTTCTTTGAATATGAATCAATCACTGCCGACGGACAAAATTTAATCATTCAAACTAAAAAACCTTTACCGGGTATGCCCGGTTATCTTGCCGACCCGCTTTTCATAATCGTTGACGTTGCCGCCGAACAAGCGGGAAGAAACTTTTCAAGCGAAGGTCCAATTTGTACCGGTCCTTACACTGTTGAAAGTTTCGTGAAAGAACGCGCCGTAATGAAACGCAACGAAAATTATTGGGCGGGCGAAGTTCCTTATCCTACAGTTGAAATTCCTTCGATTGACGATCCCAATACCCGCGCAATGGCTCTGCAAGCGGGCGATGTTGACGTTGCCGTGAATATTGCGGCGGGCGATATTGAAATTTTCAAAAACAATGACAAATTCCACGTCGATGAAATTTCCTCACTGCGCGTAGTTTTGGCGCGGTTGAATCAGAATCCCGACCACATTTTGAGCGATGCTAAAGTTAGGGCGGCTTTAATTTCCGGCTGTGACCGTGAAACTTACAACGATATTTTATTGAAGGGAACTTTTATACCCGGTAAAGCTCCCGTGCCGCCTTCGCTCGATTATGGCTTTGCACAGTTGACAGATCCAAATACTTACAATCCCGAACGTGCAAAACAACTTTTGACAGAGGCGGGCTGGACTGATTCAGACGGCGATGGAATTTTGGACAAGGACGGCAGAAATTTAACGCTTGATTTTGTAGTTTATAATTCTCGCGCAGAATTGCCGCTGTATGCTGAAGCCGTTCAAGCTGATTTAAAGAAACTCGGCTTTGACATTAAAATTAACACGGTTGACTATAACTTGATTGACAATATGGGAATTAAAGGCGAATACGATTTATTAATTTCCAATATTACGACGGCAAATACCGGCGACCCGGAAATTTTCTTGAGTTGGTACTGGAAAACAAATGTTGACGGCAACAACCCGCAAAACGGCTCCGGTTATTCAAATCCCGAATATGACGCAAAACTTGAACAACTTTCAATGGAATTTGACAAAGATAAACGCCGCGAGCTGATTATTGAACTGCAACAAATTTTGTTGAATGACGGCGCGTCTTTATTCTTCGGCTACCCTCAAACAAATATTATCAATGCAAAATATGTTGACGGCGTGAAAATGTATCCTTCAGATTATTATTGGATTACCAATTTAATTAAACCGGCTAAATAATTTCCTTTCAGTTGAGGTGTTAATCCTGTATAATTTGCGCGGATTAGCATCTCAATTTTTTTGGAGGGTAAAACTTTGAAACAGATTTTAACGCTTGAAAATTTAATTACAGAATCACAAAATTTCTGTGAAATTGCGTCGAAGAAAAATCATAAAGAATTATTCAGCGTTACAGACGGAAAAGCCGTTGGTACTTACATTGAACACGAATTTAAAAAATTTTTGAAGACGAAGTATAAATTTTCTGAAGGCAACAGCGCAAAAGGAATTGACTTGCCGGACGAAAATATTTTGACTGATATAAAAGTTACTTCAATTTCTCAACCGCAATCAAGTTGCCCTTATAAATCTGCGCGACAAAAAATTTTTGGTCTTGGCTATAATTTACTGGTTTTTGTCTACAGAAAAATTGATACAGTCGATACTTGCACTTTGAAATTTTTAAACTGTACTTTCGTTGACAAAACGCGGACGGCAGATTTTACAGTTACAAAAAGACTTCGTGAAATGTTGCAAGACGGCGCAAATAAAGAAGACATTATGGCTTTTTTGTATGATAGAAATATTCCCGGCGACGATATAACTTTAGAAAATTTGGCTGAAGAAATTTTAAATAATCCGCCGCAACAAGGATATTTGACAATCAGTAATGCTCTTCAATGGCGTTTACAATATTCCCGCGTTATTGCCTTAAAAAATTCTGTTGACGGAGTTTTTAATTATGACTTCTAAAAAAGTTTACGGCGATTATCAAACGCCCTTTGAATTTGCACTGAAAGTTTGTAAATTTTTGAAAGAACAAAAAAAATTAAAACCTGCAACAATTTTGGAGCCAACCTGCGGTATTGGAAATTTTTTAAAAGCGTCACTGATTTTTGATGCTGAAAAATATTTTGGAATTGAAATAAATCCAGACTACTGCAAAATTTGCGCCGAAAATCTTTCAAATGACAAAGTTAAAATCGTCAACAAAAATTTTTTTGAGTGTCAAATTCCAAAGGCGGAAAATGTTTTGATTATTGGAAATCCCCCGTGGATTAATAATAGCGAACTTTCAAAATTAAATTCAAATAATCTGCCGAGTAAAACGAATTTTAGAAATTTACGCGGGATTGACGCTTTAACCGGTGCGAGCAATTTTGATATTTGCGAATACATTATTGAAAGTCTGATAAATTTTTATCGAAACACTAACGCGGTTATTGCGATGTTGTGCAAAATTTCTGTTGCTAAAAATATTTTTCAAGAAATTGTTCGCGTAAATGTGCCGTTCAAAAATTGCGAAATTTTCACATTCGACGCCAACAAAATTTTTGGAATAAGTGCCGACGCTTGCATTTTTTACCTTGAATTGACTGACCAAAATATTTTGCCCGCTAATTGTAAAGTTTACGAATTTGACGCGCCGCACATTTTGAAAAAAATTTTAGGTTATCGAAACGGGAAATTTTACAATGATATTTCAATTTCGACTTGTGATTTTGACGGCAAATGCTTTTTTGAATGGCGGCAAGGTATAAAGCACGACTGCGCCAAAATTATGGAGCTGACATTTGATGACGGATTTTTTAAAAACGGCAAAAACCAAATTGTTGACGTGGAAGACAAATTTATTTTTCCGCTCGTCAAAAGTAGCAATATCAAAAAGCCGATTATAAAAAGTTTTTCAAAATACGTAATAGTTACTCAAAAATTCTTGGGCGAAAATACGGCACATTTAAAATTTACCGCGCCGAAACTTTGGGATTATTTAAATCAAAACGCAGATTTATTCGGCAAAAGAAAAAGTAAAATTTATACCAACGCTCCGCAATTTGCAATGTTCGGAATTGGCGAATATTCCTATAAGCCTTACAAAGTTTGTATTGGCGGGCTTAACAAAACGCCGAAATTTTCGCTGATTTTTTCAAGCAATGAAAAGCCGGTTATGCTTGATGATACTTGTTATTTTATTGGCTTTGAAAATTATGACGCGGCTTATACGGCGATGATTTATCTGAATACGGACAAGGTTAAATCTTTTTTGCAAAGTTTGATTTTTGCTGAATCTAAACGCCCTTTTACAAAGAAAATTCTTTCTCGAATTGACTTTTCTAAAATCTGCGCAACAATTCCTATTGAAGAACTTATTTTGACAGAATCAGCACTCGGATTAGAAAATTATTTGGACGAAAATATTTTGAGTGAATTTTTAAATTTATTTAACTGCGGCGAAATTGAAATGTTTTAGAAGGTGAAAAATTTGTTGTTAAGCGTTTCAGATTTAGAAATTTCCTACGCAAAAAGTAAAATTCCAACTGTGCAAGGTGTCAACTTTCAACTTGACGAAGGCGAAATTTTGACAATCGTTGGAGAAAGTGGTAGCGGCAAAACTACCGTAATTCGTGCAATTTTAAATGTTTTGCCGGGCGGCGGTGAAGTTACAAAGGGCGAAATAATTTTTGAAAATAAAAACCTGCGCGAGCTTGACAGTGACGGCTGGCGAAAATTGCGCGGCAAAAATATTTCAATGATTTTTCAAGACAGCGGCAATATGCTGAATCCCGTACATACAATCGGCAAACAATTTGTTGAATATATTCAAGTCCACAGCGATTTAGACAAAAAAGCCGCGTACGATATGGCGGTTGATAAATTGGTTTTAATGAATTTGCCCAATCCGGAAAATATTTTGAGTTCGTACACATTTGAACTTTCCGGCGGAATGAGACAGCGCGTAGGTATTGCAATGGCGATAACTTTTCAGCCTAAGTTACTTTTGGCTGATGAACCAACAAGTGCGCTTGATGTTACAACGCAGGCACAAATTGTAGGCGAATTAATGTTTATAACGCGCGGCACCGGCGCGGCAATGATTATGGTTACTCACAATCTAGGCGTTGCAAGTTATCTTTCTGATAATTTAATGGTTATGTCACAAGGGCGCGTTGTCGAATACGGCAAGACGGCAGACGTTTTAAATAATCCTCAAGCCGAATACACAAAAACTTTGCTTGCCGCTGTTCCTGAAATTGGAGGGCGTCGCTATGTCTGAAATTATTTTGCAAGTTCAACATATTACAAAAAAATTTCCCGTTGCAAATAAAAAATTTTTAACGGCTTGTGACGATATTTCTTTCAACGTGCGGCGCGGTGAAACTGTAGCGATTGTCGGTGAAAGCGGTTGCGGCAAAACTACACTGTTAAAAGCGATTATGAATATGCAAAAACCTACAAGCGGCAAAATTTTTTTTCACGGCGTCGATATTACGCAACTTACCGGCGAAGAAAAACGCCAAAACTACAGAAATATTCAAATGGTTTTTCAAGACCCTACCGCCGCCTTCAATCCAAAAATGAAAATCAAGGATATTATCTGCGAACCGCTTTTAAATTTCGATTTAATAAAAAAATCTGAAGTCGAAAATAAAGCCCGTGAACTCCTCGCGCAGGTTGACTTACCGCCGGACTTTGTAAATCGTTATCCGCACAATATGAGCGGCGGGCAGCGTCAAAGAGTTGCAATAGCACGGGCGTTGGCGTTGGAGCCGGAAATTATTGCTTGCGATGAAGCAACCAGCGCGCTTGATGTTTCGGTACAGGATACGATTATAAAACTTTTGGTAAAACTGCAAAAAGAAAAGGGCGTCACGTACATTTTCATTTGTCACGATATGGCGTTGGTAAATTTATTTGCTCACAGAATTTGCGTAATGTATTTGGGCAATATGATGGAACAACTTGACGGCGATAAATTGAACAGCGCACGCCACCCCTACACCCGCGCACTTTTGAAGGCGGTTTTTTCAACTGACCAAGCCCAAAATCAGTACATAGAAATTTTGCCCGGCGATATTCCGAGCCCGCTTGATATTCCCGCCGGTTGCCCTTTTCAAAATCGTTGCTTGCACTGTCAAGAAATTTGCAAACAAAAAAAGCCCGAATTTCACGAGCTTGAACAAAATCATTTTATAGCGTGTCATTTTCCTTTAGAAAATTAATTTTCGAGTTAGTAATAAAGATTTTCGCTGACGACAGGATAGCCGCTTGAATTTCTCATATCGCCAAAAAATTTCATATTGTACGCGGCAAAGAATGCAACTTCGGCGGCGTTCGGAATTAACGGGTTGCCCTCTGCGTGGCTGTAGCTGTGGTTTATATCCCAATTTTTCCAGATGCCTTTTTCATTTTGGGTAAAAATAGTTTTTGTATCCCAGTTGTAGCGAAAAGTTATTGTGTAATAATCTTCCGCTCTGTAGGGGCTGCCGACGTACGTTCCATTTTGTTGAAAATATTCATTTGAAAAAACTACCGGCACTATATTAATTTGAATTTGGTAGAAAGGCGGCGAATAATTATGAACGTAGACAGACTGTTTATCTGCGTAACGCCCGACGCCCATTCCGCCGTCAACCAAAATAAAATCGCCGTCGCCTAAAGTTGCAGGGTACATATCTTCAGCAAACGCGGCTGAACTCGTACACGCAAAAATCATTACGGCAACAGCAAAAATTTTCAATGCGATTTTCAATAATTTTACCTTCCTTCGACAATTTGTCTCAACTTCAGAAAATACGATTCAACAACAAGGCGCAAATTTGCATTTGAATTGAGTTTGCGCTGAATTTTTTTGCCTTCGTCAAAAAGTTCATACAAAATTTTTTCGGCAATTTTAATTTTTGCAAGTTTAGATTTTAAGTCGGGGTTATACAATTCAGCCCCTTCAATCAAAAGTACGTCGCGCAGAATTTTTTGAATGTACGTTACAAAGTCAGCAAAGTTTTCTTTTGAGCCTTCAGAAAAAGTTTTGCCGCGTTCAAAAATATCTTCGACAGTAATTTTTTTAGCCAAAAGATTTTCCAGAAAATTTAAAGCGTCATTGCGAATTTCATAGCCGCCGGATTCTTCCAACTTCAAGGCGCGCCCAAAACTGCCGTCTGAAATATTTGAAATAATCTGCGCCCGTTCAGATTCAACGCCGCGCAATTTTAAAGCAGTTTCAATATCTGCGGCTGAAATTTTATCAAAGTTGACAGTGCCGCAACGTGAACGAATTGTCATTAAAAGTCCTGCGCGATTAGCCGTCGTCAAAATAAAAATCGTCTGCCCCGTCGGCTCCTCAAGCGTTTTTAAAAGGCAATTCGCCGCCGCGTTGTTCATAAATTCTGCGCCGTCAATAATAACCACGCGGCAACTTGAAATATTCGGCTGAAGTAAAACTTCACTTTGAAGGGCGCGTATCTGTCCAATTTTTATATTTTGAGCAGTTTTAGATTTTTCCGGTTCGACAACGTAAAAATCAGGGTGGTTGCCCGCCGCCAAAATTTTGCAGCTTGCACAAACGCCGCAAGCCTCGCCGTCATTTGGATTTTCGCAAAGTAAAGCTGCCGCGCAGTTTTCGGCGATTTTACGTTTACCAATTCCCTCAACGCCTGAAAAAATTACTGCGTGCGGAAATTTATTTTCACTCAAAATTTTTCTTAAGTATTCGACACGCGGCGCGTTGCCAAAAATATTTTTCCAACTGAAATTTTCCATCACATATATAAATCCACAAGCATACCGCGTATTGCGTCATGACTTGCAATAATATCAAGTTTATCAGATTGTCCGAGCCGAATTTTTTCAGCCATTTCCTCAAGTTTGCGGTCGATTTTTCTAACGGTGGTATAAACGCGCTGACGCCCCATTCTGTCCCAGCCGGCTTGCGCGTTGAGTTCGTACATATTGCTTACCGCCGCGCCTATGAAATTTTTTATCATTGTGCGGTATTCGCGCAGTTCTTCATAAGTCGGCGTGCGGCTAAGTTTACCGGCTTGCTCGTCAATTTTTTTGAGCATAGCCTCCATTTCTTCGTGCGTTACGCCTTCATTTTGTTGGTCAAAAAGTTCCTCTGCAAAACTTGTATCTTTTTCTTGAACTTTTGCGCCGCTCTCGTGAATAATTTCAAACGGCGAAGTTGGCGTTGTCATTGTTCCAATTTTTACCGGCATTTTTATCACTCACTTTCATTGGCAAATTATAAAGCCGCATGCAAAAATCTGTAACAAAAAAATTGCCGCCATTTCTG
>CALDHY010000055.1 GCA_937901445.1 uncultured Selenomonadales bacterium | reverse complement strand
TTATGGCAGACAGCAAATAACAATCTGCACTTGAACTGTAATATAAACGCTAACTATAGTGAATCATTGGCTCCATATAATATTATGGTTCCTAATTTTGGATCTTCAAGTTTCTTAAATATAGATATCGGCGGAGGTACACATGATATTTTATTTGTAAATAGAGACGAAACAGGACAACTTATTTCTGCCAACTATGCTTCCGCTCGTTTCGCGGGAGATGATCTCTGGGGCGATGGCACCATTATAAGTGATCCTCCTGTTTTAAACAATGGTTTTGTTAGTTACTTATACGACAAGATTGATGCCGACAGAAATCATTATTCAGTGGATGTATTACGGCCACTTGACACATTGAAAGGAGGAACTGCAAACACATCTGGTGATATAATGAGTTACCTGTTTGGACATGATAGTGTGTTCAATACATCATCTGCTATTCGTGCCAACAATAAGGCTTATAGTTTGGTGTTTATTCACTATATGGCATTGATGTATCATGTGGCACGGTTAATTAAAAAACAAGGAGTGCCTATTCCGAACTATATTTCATTTACAGGCATGGGAAGTAAATACATGAATCTAATCTCTCCCGACGCGAATGATATAAAGGCGTTAACAAAGTTTACGTTCACGCTTTCTTAGACGGGCGCGACGTCCCTCCAAGTTCCGGCGGAGAATTTTTGGCTGAACTTGAAGACAAAATCAAAGAGATTGGCATTGGACAAATTGCCACAGTATCCGGGCGTTACTATGCTATGGACAGAGATAAACGTTGGGATCGTGTAGAAAAAGCTTACAACGCCATTGCAAAGGCTGACGCGCCTCGCAAATCTGATTCTGCAACCGCTATCAAAGAATCCTACGATAATAAAGTTACTGATGAATTTGTTATCCCTGTTGTTATTGGCGATTATGACGGCGTTAAACCAAATGACGGAATTATTTTCTTCAATTTCCGCCCCGATCGCGGACGTGAAATGACGCACGCTTTCACAGATGATAAATTTGAAGGCTTCCCGCGCGTCGAAGAATTAAAAGCTGTACCTTTCGTTACAATGGCGCAATACGAGGAAGGCTTGAATGTTACCGTTGCTTACCCGCCGGAAACTGTTTCAAACGGTCTCGGCGAAACTATCAGTAAAGCCGGCTTAACTCAACTTCGTATCGCTGAAACTGAAAAATATGCTCACGTAACTTTCTTCTTTAACGGCGGCGTTGAGGAACCGTACAAGGGCGAAGACAGAATTTTGGTACCTTCACCAAAAGTTGCAACTTACGACCTTAAACCGGAAATGAGCGCGCCTACAGTTACTTTGAAAGTTGCTGAAGCTATTCTTTCCGAAAAATACGACTTCATAATTTTGAACTTTGCAAACGGCGATATGGTCGGACATACCGGCGTAATGAAGGCGGCTGTACAGGCGGTTGAAACTGTCGATACTTGCGTTGGTATTTTTGTTGCTTGTATGAAGAAAGTCGGCGGCGAAGTTGTAATTATCGCAGATCACGGCAACGCCGATAAAATGTTTGACTACGATTTAAAAGAACCGTTCACTGCTCATACAACCAACCCCGTACCGATTATTGTTGTTTCTGACAGAGTTGCAAAAGTTGAAAGCGGCGCACTTTGTGACGTTGCTCCAACACTTTTGACGCTTGCAGGTATGGAAATTCCCGCCGAAATGACAGGCAAAAATCTTGTTACAATGAAATAAGCTATGAAAAAAGTTACTTTACTTTTGACGCTTTTAACTTTTACATTTGCGGCGACGGCGTTTGCTTACACCACGCTTTTTGTAGTTAATTGCAGAGAATCAATTACTCTTAGGAGCGATCCTTCAGTTTACGCGCCGGAACTTGCACAGATTCCACTTGGGCAGGCTGTCAGTTATCTTGGCGACGCGGGCAACGGTTTTTACAAAATCAACTATGACGGGCTTATAGGCTACGCACTCGCGCAGTATCTTTCTTCACAATCGCCCAATAATTCTAATCGTTATGGAACTGTTGTAAATTGCCGCCAATCAATCACGCTTAGAGTTGCCCCTTCAGTTCAAGCCGAAGAAATTATTCAAATGCCGCTCGGAGCGCGTGTACGTTTTATCAGCAATGCGGCAAATGATTTTTTCAAAGTCGAATATCAGGGAATGACAGGTTACGCCCTGCGCGCTTACATTGCGCTTGATTAAAATTTTACAAATTCAAAGTCGTTGCAGAAATGCAGCGGCTTTTTTTATGTTGACAAATACGCTATAATATTGTTGCCTTGAAAAAATTTTTTTGGAGGTGTAATTATGAATATTTTAAAGACAACAATTTTAATGGCGTTGCTAACCGGCTTAATGGTTGCTATTGGCGGCGCAATAAACGGCAGTACCGGCGCAACGATTATGCTGGCAATTTCGCTCGGTATGAATTTTTTCAGTTACTGGTTCAGTGATTCAATGGTTTTAAAAATGTACAATGCACGAGAAGTTTCAGAAAATGACGCGCCGCAACTTTTCAACATTGTAAAAAATCTTGCACAAAAAGCAGAATTACCAATGCCCCGCGTCTACATAATCGATAGCGATGTACCAAACGCCTTTGCAACCGGCAGAAATCCCGATCATGCGGCAGTTGCAGTTACAACGGGAATAATGAAGGCGTTGGATTATAACGAAATTTCCGGCGTACTCGGTCACGAATTGGCGCACGTTAAACACCGTGATATTTTGACAGGAACTATTGCCGCGTCAATGGCGGGCGTAATTTCGCTGGTTGCAAATATCGTACAATGGGGCGCAATTTTCGGCACGCGTTCGGACGATGATAACGGCGGTATTTTTGGTACGCTTGCAACAATTATTCTTGCACCGCTTGCCGCCTCCTTAATTCAAATGGCTATTTCACGTTCAAGAGAATATGACGCAGATAAAACCGGCGGCGAACTTTGCGGAAATCCAATGTACCTTGCAAGCGCACTTGAAAAAATCGAATACTACGCGCAAAGAAACACGCTTGAACATTCTTCAACGTCAACAGCTCATATGTTCATTGTCAATCCGCTTGAAGGCGCAAGCGTTAAACTTAAAAATCTTTTTTCAACACACCCTCCAACTGAAGACAGAATTGCAAAACTGCGCGAACAATCTTTAGCATATAATCCCAGAAATTAATTATCTTAATTTAAATCGACACGAAAAAGGCTGCCAATTTTGGTGGTCTTTTTTTTTTGCAAATTTAAACTTTTCAGAATTACAAAACTGCGCGAACAATCTTTAGCATATAATCCCAGAGATTAATTATCTTAATTTAAATCGATACGAAAAAGGCTGCCAATTTTGGTGGTCTTTTTTTTTGCAATTTTGAGTTTTTCGGCGAACGCGCGTAGCTTGTTCTTTGCGATACTGGGTGAATTCAACGCGGCGCGGTATCCGTCGGAACTGATACTTCGGAACGGGAGCTTGCAACAACTGAGTGGCATAAGAGCAAGCAGTTCGTTTGACGCGGCGCGAAACGCACTGATAAACGCGGGAGCGATAAAGCACAAGCGCGAGGTGTACCGGTTAGGCGAATTTGCGGGAAAACCTGTGGAAGAATCGTGGAAGAATCGTGGAAAACCGCAGGGTTTATTAAGTGTTACTCAGGAGAAAAAAAAAGAAAGAGAAAGAGAAAGAGAGGTGAAAAAAAATGGATGGGAAGAGCGCGAGCCTGAATGGATATCCGGAGGCGAAATTTAGTGAATTAATGGTAAGGTACAGCGGGCATTTGCGGAGTGTAAATGAAGAAAGCGCGAAAGACCCGGAGCCGCCGCCCGCGCGGAAAGTACCGGCGGAAGTGGAGACGGCAAGTTCACGAATTTTTGAGCAATACGGGGTAACGGTGCCGTTTGAAGCGTGGACAATCTTTCGTGCAGAGCAAGAGCAAAAAAAATGTTGCGGCTGTCAAGGGTTGCCGTGTCAAAAAACGACTTGGAAAGGGCGCGTACCGAAAATCAAATACGACGCCGCAATGCAGCAAGTGGTGATAAGGTACGCGAATTGCAAATACGAACACGCGCGGCAAGTGCAAGCCGAAATTGAGCGGCGGTCGATAAAGTCAAAAATACCGCCTCAATATCTCGGAAAAAAATTTGAAGATTATCAGGTAGACAAGAATAACGAATTGGCAGTCCGTGCGGCGAAAAAGTTAATCGAGTTGCCGAAACAAGGCGTGTACTTTTACGGCGCGGTCGGAACGGGGAAAACCCTGTTGACGGCGATAATAGCGCAGGAAATAGTGCGGCAAGGGCGGCAAGTGATATTTGCAACTGTACCGACAATTTCAATGGAACTGAGGGGCTGCTTCAAAGAAAGAACAGCCAAAAGTGAAAGTGACATACTGGAAACGCTGTACACGGTGCCGACTTTGATACTTGACGATATAGGGCTGGAAAAGCCGACGCGGTTTGTATGCAGCACGCTTTGCAACCTTTTCAATGAGCGGTACAACGCCGAACTTCAAACAATAATGACGTCGAATTATAAGCTGTCAGAGTTGGAGCAGATATTCAATCACCCGACGGACGGCGGCGAAACAATGGACGGCAGCCGAATTTATGACAGGTGTAAAAAAATGTGCCCGCCAATCGAGCTGAAAGGCTCAAGCAGGCGGTAGAAAGGAAAGACTGCAACAGGTTTTCAGGTGTATCAGACCCCTTGCGGGGGAATTCGTCGGAATTGATATTTCGGAATGGGAGCGTATCAGACCCCTTGTGGGGGGAAATTCAACAACAACTGAGCAGCATGAGAGCTAGTAGGTATCAGACCCCTTGCGGGTGAAAGGAGAAAAAATGGTAAAGTTGGTTTTAAATGTACCGGCAGGCTTTAACGCCGAGCTGTTTTGCAATGTGGCAAGCGCGCTGGTACGCGATGAAGCGGGCGATGACCGCCGCGAATACGACTACAATTTGGGAGATTTCATTTCACGTCATTATGTGGCAGGCGACAAGGTTTTCTATTTCGGGGACAACAAATATATTCAGCCGATGGACGCGCTGATTGAAGAGGCGCAAAAAACGCGCGCGTATGTGAGCTACGAGGTCAGCACAGATTGGGTAGACGTGGCGCACCTTGAGGCGTTGAAAAAATTGCAGGAACTTTGCCCTGAAGTTGAATTCCACTTTGAAAATTGCGGGGACGGCGAAAACGAAGAATGCCCCGGCGACGAAGAATATTTTGACAATGCCTACTACGACCTTTTCAAGCATAACGGAGTGAAGAAAGATGCCTAAAACCGGAACCTTAAGAAGGAATTCTTCCAAACAAATTGCCATCAGCGTTGACAAAAAAATTTTGGCGCAGTTTCAATTCTTACTCTTTATTAAAAAGATGAACGGAGAATCGCCGGTGTTTTGCCGCGAAGTGGAAAAAGCAATGAAGCTGTACATTGAAGAAAATAAAAATCTCTGTGACGGGTTTCAAAATTTGATGACGGAGGCGCAGAGGCCGTTGTTCGCGGGAGAAAAAAAAGAAGAGCCTGCAGATTGGATGAAGGCGTTTTTCGGGAAGAGGACAAAATGAAGATAAAGAAAATTTTGGCAGACGAATTGAAAATTGTACCGGAACCTACGGTACGTTCGGAAATTACAAAAAAAAGCGTGAATTTGATGGAATACAGCGCAGACCGCGGCTACCATATGATAATCGGCGCAGTGCCGGAAAATTTGGAGGAATTGATGAAAAACGGCGGGGTAATAAACAACGTTATGCTGACGCTTTCAAGCCCTTTTAATTTTGTCTATGCGGTGGCGCGTCTCGTAAAAGGTTTTTCAAAAGTAAACAAGGTTGAGCCGCTCGATACTTTGAAAATTATTGAAGAATATTTTGAGGAGGAAAAGAAAAATGGCGAACAAGGAAAAATTGGCGAATAAGGATTTGCCGGCGTTGTTGACACAGGAAAACGTAAAGAAGCGTTTCACTGAAGTTTTGGACAAAAACGCTCCGAATTTCATTCAAACATTGTTGACGATTTACAACAGCAACGAACAGTTCAAAAAGTGCGAACCTGTATCGATTTTGGCGGCGGCGGGGCTTGCGGCGACGTTGAATCTTTCAATCAGCCCCACTCTCGGTTATGCCTACATTATTCCTTTCGGCAACAAGGCGCAGTTCCAAATTGGCGTTAAAGGCTTGGTACAGCTTGCGCACCGCACGGGGCGTTATACGGCGTTGCACAGCGGCGTTGTCCGTGAGGGCGAAATTCGCGGCGTGGACTGCATCACGGGCGAATTGATACGCGGCGAAAAACTTTCAGAGGAAATTATCGGCTACGTTGCATTTATGAGGCTTGATAACGGTTTCGAGAAGTCGTTGTATATGACGAAGGAAGAAATTGAAAAGCACGCCGATACTTTCAGTCAAACGTACCGTGCAGACAAAGCCAAAAATTGGTCCTCGTCAATCTGGAGTAAACACTTTGACAGAATGGCGTGTAAAACAGTTTTGAAGTTATTGTTGAATCGCTGGGGCGTTATGAGTGCCGGTTTGCAAGAAGCAATTCAAGGCGACCAATCAGTAGTTACGAAGTCCACGTTCACTTATGTTGACAACGACGGGCACACGTCAGCCCGCGAGGATTATTCGCAACTGGAGTTTCAGACCCCTTGCGGGGAACCCGCCACTGAAAATATTGAACAGACCCCTTGCGGGGAGATTGTGAATCCTGTAACGGGCGAGGTAGTCGGGTTTTAAGTGATTAATCATAACACGAATTGCAGTAATTGACAAGTGAAGGTTGACTTGAGGGCGTCGCGTTTTACGAGAATCCCCGCGATGCCCTCGGGTCGTTTTATAAAAGGAGTGTTGAAAATGTGGATTAAAATCCCAGCGAAATTGTTTCAGAATCCAAGGTATGCTCAAGGCGGTTTAATTAATATGGATTGTGTAACCAATGTACTTCTTAAAAGCGACGAAGTACACATTCAGTTCCAAGACGATTTTGAAACGTTGCATTTTGAAAATGATGAAAAAGCTTCGGTGTACTTTGAAAAATTGGTTGAAAAGGTCGAGGCAGAGGAAATTTAAATGAGTAAATTAAAAAAAGCCGCCGTAATTTTGGCGGTAGTGTTCGTGGCAGCGGTCGGTGCGGGCGCAATTCTTTTTAACGCAGTCGCTGAAATGACGCAAGCCACGCTGGAGGCTGACGATGATTAAAATTTGTAAACATTGCGGGGCGGAATTTACGGCGAACAGTCATAGACAAAAATTTTGCTCGTTGAAATGTAAAACAGAATTCAGCGGCGGGCTTAAAAAAATCTGCGCGAGGTGCGGAAAAGAATTTAAAGCAAAGATGAAAACTCAAAAGTATTGTTCGCAGGAATGCGGACATTGGGGCAGTGCAAAGAAATTTCGCAGCAAAAAGCCGCGCGAAATGACGCCCGCGCTCGAAAGATTTTTTACAAAGATAGCAATAGGTATAATGGACAGGGGTGGGACGATATGAGAGAGATTAAATTTCGCGGCTTAACACAGCGCGGCGTGATTGTGTACGGGGATTTGACGCACAGCAACGGCGATATCTTCATTGACGATTACCGCGTTTTGCCTGAAAGTGTTCAGCAACTTTGCGGCCGTGATGAAAACGATGACGAAGTTTACGAGGGCGACGTCGTCATAAATCACGGGACAAAATACACGGTAAAGCTTGCCCCGAAATACGGGCTTTTCTACAACTTAAAATCGGCGCGTAAAGAATAAGGGCGGTAAAAATGGCAGTTTGTCAATGGTGCGGAAAGGAATTTGAACTTCTTCACAATCAAAACCAAAAATATTGCAGTTACGGTTGTTATTACTCTCATAAAAAGGAAGTGAGGCGCAAGCCGAAAATCGAAAAGCCGAAAGTCCAGTTTGAATTGACGGCGGCGCAACGCGCGCAGATGGAGAGACTGAAAGAAGAATTGTTGAGGCGCAGGATGGAGCGCGAATTGGAAGCGGAATTTGGAAGGGGGTGAAAATTTATGAGAATAAAGGGTTGCATCAACGAGAAACAGGGCTTTCAGCCAATCCCTTCAACCGGCGGCAAGTACGAAATAAACAAAGTCGGCGAAGTCCGTAATGCAAAAACTCAACGCCTTTTGACGCCGTACAAGAGAGCAAAAAAGAAAACCGCCTACTACGGTTTACGTTTAAACGGGAAGTTGAAAACGCACACAAGGCGGCAGATGCTGTTTGAAGTGTTCGGAACTTTGCCGCCGACGCCGAAAGGCGGAAAGCCCGTGGGAATAACGGCAGTCAAAGGCAATGTACGAAAAGTTTTCCCGTCGTTACGAGCGGCGGCGCGGTTTCTTGCAGTTGAACTTTCGTATTCGCCGTCCTACATTTTAAAAATGCTTGGTAAAAAAAGACCGGAGAAACTCGGCGACTGGGAAATAATGTACAGAGAGCCGGAAGAGCGAATTTTGCGCCCGCCTTCAAAAATTTTGAGCGATAAATATTTGAAAACCGAAAATAAATATTGGGAAAATTTTTATTCTGACAATAAAACCGCCGAAAATGTGGTAAAATAAATAAAATTTTGGAACGTTTTGAAAGCCGCTTCAAAGCGGCTTTTTTTTTCGAGGTGAATTGAATGGGACGGCACACGCAGGGCTATATAAAAAAAGTCGAATATATATTTTACAATGAAAAGGCGATACGGGCGGCAGTCTGTGAGGCGCGCTCGTTAATCCGAATACCTGAACTGCGAAACGGCAGCGGACTTGCAGACCCGACGGCGGCGCAGGCGATACGAAATTTAAGCCCGGTACATTCCGTGGAAATTGAAGGGCAGGAATTACGCCGCCCCGAAGATTGGCTTTCAGTGGTAGACAAAACCTATAACTGGTGCGCGCGGCAATGTGAAACTTACTTCAAAGTTGCGAGGTGGCGTTATGAAGGGCTTCACTTCGTGAAAATCTGCGCGACGCTCGACTTGGTACCGGAAAAGTTTTTCAGGATACTTGAAAAAATCAGGCACTACGCGGCGTTGCAGGCGGCGTATCTTCAATTGATAAGGGTGGATTGAGATGAACAAAATTTGGCTCCGGCAGGAGGGCGAAAGTGAAAAGGCGTTTTCTGCCTTCAAAATGTACCTTGAGACTGACGAGCGCACGTTGAAAAAAGTAGCGGAAAAGTGTAGCAAAAGTGTAAGTTTGATAAACCGCTGGTCAGCCGAGTATGACTGGAAAAACCGCGCCACAGCTTACGATAACGCAAATTTGGAGGAAATGAGGCAGTCATTTTTCAAAAGATATTACACTTTTTTGGACAAACAATTTTCAACGAATGAAAAGCTTCAGGCGCGGCTGATAAAAGCTTTGACTGAAAAGGATTTGGACAGAATCAGTTGGCGGTCGTTGAATGAAGTATGGCGCGGCAACTTTACCGAAATGATAAATTTTGCAAAAGAACTCGGACTGAATGAAAAGTCCGTCGACAACACCTTGACAATCGAAGTAGTCAGCAAGTGAGGTGTTAGAAAATGAGAATAAAGACAGCCGTCAACGAGCATTTTAAAGAGTTTGTATCTGATTGGAATTTTTTTACTACTTGCTGTGCGGCGGCTATGGCAGCGGCAAAAGTTACAGCGCGGCGTTAAAAATCATCCTGAAACTTGCTACAGAAATTCGGACTTGCTTGGTAGTCCGTCAAGTTTTCGGCACTATCAGGGACAGTTGCTATTCCCTGTTTCAAGAAATTTGTTGCAGTTTAAATTTGGAAAACTTTGTAACCTTCAATCTTTCGCCAATGCAGATTAACTTTAAAAACGGCAGCAAGATTATTTTCAAGGGGCTTGACCAGCCCGCAAAATTAAAGTCAATCGTCAATGTCAGCTTAATTTGGATTGAAGAATCTGCCGAAATTTCCTACAACGCCTTCAAGGAATTAATCGGCAGGTTACGTCATCCGAGTTTGAAACTTCACCTGATTTTGACGTTGAATCCCGTTGCAAAGTCTAACTGGGTTTACAAACATTTTTTTGAAAGTAAAAATCTGCGCGAGGAACTTTTATATTCTCAAAGGATTTTGAAGGTTGGAGACGTTTATTATCACCATTCGACGGCTGATGACAACGGCGACTTGCCTGAAAGTTATAAAAATACTCTTGAAGAAATGAAAAACTATGACCCGGACTTGTACCGAATTGCAAGGCTGGGGCGTTTCGGAACTAACGGCGTTAAGGTTTTGCCGCAATTTGAAGTTATGGATTATGAACTCGTTATGGCTGAAATTGCCAAAATCCCCGCGCGTTTTCATTTCGTCGGACTGGATTTCGGCTTTGAGACTTCCTATGACGCCCTGGTTAAGGTTGCGGTTGACGATGAAAACAAGTGCCTTTATATTTACGACGAATTTTACAAAAATCACTTGACTATCTGGGAACTCGCGCAGGCTTTGAAGAAAATTTTAACCTCAAATGAATTGGTACGCTGTGACAGCGCAGAGCCGCGCAGTATTGAAGAATTGCGGCGGCTGGGCTTGAATGCAACTGCCGCCAAAAAATGGTCGGAGGGCGGACGCCACGCGCGCCTTGCCAATCTGCGAAAGGTTAAATCTTTCAAGAAAATCATCTGCAGTTCAATTTGTTTTTCGACCATCGCAGAGTTGCAAGACTTGACTTTCAAGAAAGATAAAGACGGCGAAATAATCCCTGACGAATTCAACATTGACAGCCACACTCTTTCAGCGATTGAGTACGCGCTGGATTCGTACCGGTTGAATAATCCAAAATTTGAACTTTCGAGGAAAAACCTTTTCGGCTATTAATAAGCCGCTGTACGCGCATCCCGAAAACAAAATTACTTAGAATCGATTGTAGAGGGCAGATATGAAAATTATAACTTCAAAAACCGAATTGACAATTCAAGATATGGCGGAAATAATTTCGGTGCACGGGGCGGAATATCGCCGCAAGTTGACGCTGAAAAAGTACTACAACGGAGAACATTCCATATTGAAAAAGCGCGGGCGCGAAAACACCGACATAAACAATCGCCTTGTTTCAAATTACCCCGCGTACATTTCAAATATCAGCACCGGCTTTTTTCTCGGTCAACCCGTAACTTACAAAGCCGCCACCGAAAATCAAGCCGCCCTTGATACTCTTTTGGGAATTTTCAAGTACAACGATGAAGCGGCGCACAATTTAAATTTGGCTGAAGAATCGAGCGTAGTCGGCGCGGCGTTTGAAATTTTATATCTGGACGGCGACGCCAAAATAAGATTTTCTACCGTACCCTCCGAAGAAATTATTTTGGTCGTTGATTCTACCCTTGAGGAAAATATTCTGTACGCGCTCCGTCATTATCGAATTTACGGCTTCAATCTTGTTTCTTATGATGAATACGTTGACGTCTACGACCGCCGCAACGTCAATCACTATTCGTACGGCGGCGGCAGCTTGAAACTTTTGAGTACCACTCCACATTTCTTTGACGATGTGCCCGTTGTCGAATATCCGAATAACCGTCAGCGGCGCGGCGATTTTGAAGACGTTTTATCGTTGGTTGACGCCTATAACCTCGCTCAAAGTTTGACTGCCGATGATTTGGCAGATTTTACCGACGCTTTTTTGTTGATTAAGGGCTTGCACATTGGCGACGATGACGCGGCTAAGGATTTGCGCCGCCGAAAGATTATCGAACTTGAGGACAGCGGCGACGCGCGCTGGCTTATCAAAGATTTAAATGATACTTACGTTGAAAACTTCAAAATTCGCCTGCAAAAGGACATTCACAAGTTTTCAAATATCCCCGATATGAGCGATGATTCTTTTTCCGGCAATACCTCGGGCGTGGCGATTAAATATAAACTGATTGGGCTTGAACAAGTCCGCAGTCGCAAGGAGCGCGAATTCAAAAAGGCGTTGCAACGGCGAATTGAACTTATAAGCGGGATTCTTACTTTGAAAAGTTTACCGCCCGTCGACTTCAGAGACATTGACATTCAGTTTACCGCCAATATCCCCGCAAATACCGCCGAACTCGCGCAGATTGTAACCTCACTTGACGGCATAGTAAGTCAAAAAACTTTGCTTGGACTTTTGCCTTTCGTGACGGACGCGGCGGCTGAACTTGACGAATTGAACGAAGAAAGGGGCGTTGAAGATGTACGAGATTTTAATGCTGATATCGGCGGCGACGATGCTGATATTGGGCTGGATACTTGAATTTAACGGCAACAGTGCAAAGGCGGCGTCAGTTTTCGCAAGCGGGGCTTTCCTGTTTGCGATTTTTTGTTGGCGTGAAATCAGGCGGCGATGAGTAACAGTTATTGGCGGCGTCGCAGCCTTGAATATGAAAGGGAATTATCCGCCCGCTGTCAAAGTGAACTTGAGGCTGAACTTGCCAAATATTTTAAAGAATCTTTGTCTGAAATTGAAAAGGATATCGCCGCGCTGTACGGGAAATTTGCGCGCGATAACAAGCTTTCATATTCTGACGCCCAAAAATTGATACGCGGCGCGGAGTTCAACGAGTGGCGAATGAGTTTGAAAGAATACGTTGCTTTAAGTCATACCAACTCAAAAATTTTAAAAGAGCTGAATACTTTGGCGATGCGCAGTCGAATTTCAAGGCTTGAAAAATTGTACAGCGATACTTTGAAGGAGTTGCAGAATCTCGGCGAAAAGTACGATAAAGTTGCAGGCGATTTTTTAAGGACGGCGTATACTGACAGGTACACGCGCGGCGTTTACGATTTGGCAACGGTCGGCAAGTTGGAAATTCCCGTTGCAAAAGTTCAGCCCGCAAAACTTGAAAAGGTTTTGGCGCAAAGGTGGGCGGGCGGCAACTATTCAACCCGTATCTGGAAAAATACCGAGAAGCTTTCAAAGGTTTTAAAAAGTACGATAACGCAGGGCTTACACAGGGGCTTAAGCGTTCAAAAGTTATCCGCGTCTCTTTCAAAGGAAATGGACGTATCGTACAAAAACGCCGAGCGGCTTGTCCGCACCGAATTAAACTTTGTATCG
>CALDHY010000054.1 GCA_937901445.1 uncultured Selenomonadales bacterium | reverse complement strand
ATTCAAGTGTGACTGGAGTTCAGACGTGTGCTCTTCCGATCTAGAATCAAACGCGCCGCACTTAATCAGATTTTCTACACTGCGATGATTAAAATCTTTGAGGTTGACGCGGCTGCAAAAATCTACAAGCGATTTAAATTTTCCGGTACTTTCACGAACTTTGACAACGCCGGAAATTGCGCCTTCGCCCAAATTTTTTATCGCTGAAAGTGCATAACGTACCGCGCCGTTTTCAACTTCAAAATGCACGCCGCTAAAATTTACATCTGGCGGCAAAATTTTTATTCCCATTTTTTTTGTTAAGTCAATGTAGGTTGCGATTCTGTCAGAATCCATCACGCTTGAAAGCATCGCCGCCATAAATTCAACGGGGAAATGTGCCTTAAGATACGCCGTCTGCCACGCAATTAAAGCATACGCCGCCGAATGCGATTTATTAAAGCCGTAGTCAGCAAAGTTTAAAAGCAATTCAAAAATTCTTTCAGCCAAAAATTTTTCAACGCCGTTTGCCGCGCAGCCCTCTAAAAAATTTTCTTTTTGCGCCAAAAGTATTTCAGCTTTTTTCTTGCCCATTGCACGCCGCAATAAATCCGCTTGCCCTAAAGTAAATCCTGCTAACGCCTGTACAATTTGCATTACTTGTTCTTGATACAGAATAACGCCAAAAGTTTCGCGCAGTATTGGTTCAAGTTTCGGGTGCAGATACTCAACTTTTTTTCTGCCGTGCTTGCCGTTGATAAAATCTTCAACCATACCGCTGCCGAGCGGTCCCGGTCTATAAAGTGCAACCGTCGGAATTAAATCTGCAAAACATTTCGGCTTTAAATCTTTAACCAACTTTGTCATTCCGGCAGATTCCATTTGAAAAACTGCGCCGGTATTTCCTGCAGATAACATTTGCGCCGTTAATTCGTCTGTCAAGGGAATGTTTGAAATATCGATAATTTCGCCGCGCGTCTTTTGTACGTTTGAAATTGTTTCATTGATAATTGTTAAAGTGCGCAAGCCGAGAAAATCCATTTTCAACAAGCCCAATTCTTCAATTTTATCTTTATCGTATTGCGTGACGATGGAGCCGTTTGAAAGTTGCACGGGAACATAATCTGTAAGCGGGAATTTTGAAATAACAATACCGGCGGCGTGCGTCGAGGCGTGGCGCGGCAAGCCCTCAAGTTTTTTGGAAAAATCGATGACACGGCGAACTTGCGGGTTATTTTCGTATTCGTTTTTTAAATCGTTTGACACTTGCAAAGATTTTTCAAGCGTAATTTTTAATTCGTTAGGAATCATTGAAACAATCCGCGAGCCTTCAGCGTAGGAAATATTCAGCGCGCGTACAACGTCACGAACAACCGCCTTTGCCGCCATTGTTCCAAAAGTTACAATCTGCGCGACGTGATCTGCGCCGTAAAAATTTTTCACGTAGTCAATAACTTCTTCGCGGCGAATGTAACAAAAATCTATGTCAATATCCGGCATTGTAACGCGCTCGGGATTCAAAAACCTTTCAAACAGTAAATCAAATTCAAGCGGGTCAAGTTCAGTAATTCCCAAAATATAAGCAACGATACTGCCGGCGGCACTGCCTCTGCCCGGACCAACGGCGATACCTTTTTTCTTTGCAAATTCTATAAAATCCCAAACAATTAAAAAGTAGCCGTCATAACCCATTTTTTTTATAATTTCGAGTTC
This sequence comes from uncultured Selenomonadales bacterium, assembly GCA_937901445.1. Lineage (GTDB taxonomy): Bacteria > Bacillota > Negativicutes > Selenomonadales > Selenomonadaceae > Quinella. The sequence goes on along the minus strand of CALDHY010000054.1, from coordinate 4,524 downwards.
GGATTCAAGACGGGCGGTAATTTTTTCAGTTACATTTTTGTAGCGGTTAGAAATTTTTTCGTGGCAAAGTTGGCGCAAATATTCGGCGTCTGAAGTGTAAGGCGCGGGTATTGGAAACTCCGGCAGTTGCAATTTGCCAAATTCAAAAGTTACGTTGCAACGCGCGGCAATTTTTAAAGTGTTATCGCAGGCAATTTCAATTTCAGAAAACAGCGCGCGCATTTCTTGCGGCGACTTCAAGTAATAATCGTCTGAAGGGAAACGCAGGCGTTTTTTATCGTCAACAGTTTTATTCATCTGTATGCAAAGTAACAAGTCTTGAAATTCGGCGTCTTCGCGCCGCACGTAATGGGCGTCATTCGTGGCAACAAGATTTATATTCAAGTCTTGCGAAATTTTTATTAACGCTTCACGAACAATTTTTTCTTCATGCAAGCCGTGATTCTGTAACTCCAAAAAAAAATTATCCTGTCCAAAAATTTCAACGTATTCTTTGACAAGTTCAACTGCGCGCGGCAAATTATTTTGTAAAATTGCCTTAGGAATTTCGCCCTCAATGCAAGCAGAAAGCGCAATTAAACCGCCGTGATATTTTTTCAAAATTTCCTTGTCGACGCGCGGCTTATAGTAAAAACCTTCAATGGCGGCGAAAGATACAAGTTTGACAAGATTTTTATAACCTTCGTTGTTTTCGGCAAGCAAAATCAAATGAAAATATTTAGTTCCGTCCGCAGTGGCGCGGGTAAATCTGGAACGCGGCGCAACGTAAACTTCACAACCAATAATTGGTTTAATCCCGCGTTTAACCGCCGCTTTGTAAAAGTCAATGACGCCGTACATATTGCCGTGATCCGTTATGGCAAGTGCATTCATTCCAAGATTTTTAGTTTGGTCAAGTAAATCTGAAATTCTCGACGCGCCGTCAAGCAAGCTGTATTCTGTATGATTGTGCAGGTGGACAAAATTTTTTTCGTTCATTTGAATCACCGTAAAATTTATTTTACAAACTATAAATCAGAAAAATATTTTTGGCAAGGACTTTTATTGAAAACGTTACGGTTAAGGTTATTGTCAAATATATCAAATTTATTTATAATTTAGTTATTGACAGGGTACATTCCGGAATTTCAAATTTCTTTTGGGATTTTTAATTTAATTCTAATGACAAACGAAAAATTTGGTGTAAAATATAATCAAGAAAATCTAAAAGAAAGGTGGTTTTGAAAATGAAAAAAATTGCTAAGGGATTAGCCGCACTGCTTATTTGCGGAAGTTTTGCAGTTTTTAATTGCGAAAACGTAGAAGCCGCTGAAGTTGCAGATTTAACCACAGATTCAGCTGAAATTCAAGAAATGGCACACCACAGGGCGCCGCCGCCACCGAGACGTCCCGGTCCACATCGTGACGATTGGAGAGACCCGCCGCCTCCACGTTGGGCAGACCCGCCGCCCCCACGTTGGGGAGATCCGCCGCCTCCGCCGCACGGGGATAGAGACAGACACAGACAGCCTCCGCGCCCCCGTTGGTAAATTTAATGTTAAAGGATTGAATGAAATGAAAATTCCGGCAAAAAAAATATTCGTTGCAACAGTTTTAGGTGCTGTAATTCTCAACGCCGGCTTTTCGTTTGCCCAAAATAATGAACACATTCACAAAAACGAAAATATAATTTACCTTTCTGAAGATGAAGACAGCGCAGAACGCAAAAGAGAATTTTGGGAAAAATTCCGCGAATCAGTTAAACCGCGCGAAGAACACCCTTCAGAAGCAGAAAAACCCCGCGAAGTTCACCCAAGAGAAGTTCACCCGCACGAAGAAGATTAATTTCAAATAAAAAAAACTCCACCGGCTTAAAGCTTGAGTGGAGATTTTTTTGTTTAGTCTAACTTTAAATTTGCAAGTTCAGGGAATAAATCGCCGATTGAGTGCGAAAGTTCCTTTGGTTTCAACATATCAATAACCGGTTGCATTGTCTTAAAAAAAGCCGCGTCGTCCTGCATTAACGCAAGAATTGCCGCCGCGTTTGCCGCGTCTGCAAGTGCAGTATGAGCCGTGCCTTCAAAGTTTCTGTTCATTGCGCCGACCGCGTATTTCAAACTTAAACTGTTATGCAAACCTATTCTGTCGTCAAATTCTTTTTGAATGTCAATCCATTGCCGCTCCAATTTGTCAACGTCGAAATTCGGCAACTTGTACGCACATTCATTTTTCAGTTGTTTAATATCTGACGCGCTCCACGAATAAATTTGCATATCCCAGCCGCCTATCCATTCAAAAAATTTTTGAAACTCAACTTCAAAAGTATTTTTATCGGCGACAATTTCATTTGTAATACCGGTTAATTTGGTAATGTGTTTGGTAATTTCGCTGAATTCCGGCTTCACGTAACATTGGAACTCGTCAATTTGCTTGTAGTTTTCGTCAAGCTTAACCGCGCCAAATTCAATAACTTCATCAAGAATAAAGCGGCGAACTTCCTTTAAACTGCGCTGTACCGGATTCATTTCAAGGTCAATCACTATATGAACCATTTTTGCCTCCTGAATAGTTTTCAGAAATTATATCATATCCTGTCAACAATATCCCCCTGCGCGGCTTACAATTTCAATTTTCTTAAATTAAAATTGCCGTGTATTTTGGGGGAATTTTTATGAAGAAATATATTTTTGAAAGATTGATTCAGCTTGTACCGATTTTATTTGGAATAACTTTTTTAACTTTTGCAATGATGCAAATTTCGGCGATTGACGCGGTAGATTTTATGTACGAACATTCAGGCAGTGTTTCTGACGCCGTAAAAGCCGCCAAACGCGCCGAACTCGGACTTGATAAACCTTTTATCGTGCAGTACGGAAATTGGCTCACAGGCGTTTTAACGGGCGATATGGGGCGTTCATTTATCAGCGGAAAACTTGTCTTTGAAACTTTCGCCGAAAAATTACCGGCAACTTTCCAACTTATGACAGTTTCAATTTTGCTGACGATTTTTATTGCAACGCCGCTGGGAATTATCGCCGCCGTCAATCAAAATAAATTCGTCGACTACGCAATAAGATTTTTAAGTTTTGTTGGAAATTCACTGCCGAATTTTTTTGTAGCGTTACTGCTGATATATTTTTTGGCGTTGAAATTAAATTTTCTGCCAATAATCGGCAACAATATAATAATGCCCGCGCTAACTTTAACAATCGCAATGGGCGCAAAGTACACGCGGCAAATTCGCGCAGTTATCCTTGAAGAATTGGAAAAGCCGTATGTCGTAGGGGCGCGGGCGCGCGGCGTCAGTGAATTTACAATTTTAATAAAATCAGTTTTGCGTTGCGCGCTGATAATGATAATAACTTTGCTTGCGTTGTCAATAGGAAATTTGCTTGGCGGTACGGCGATAGTTGAAACAATTTTTATGTGGGACGGCGTGGGGAAAATGGCGATTGACGCAATTTTAATGAGGGATTATCCGCTGATTCAAGCTTACGTGGTGTGGATGGCGATAATTTATGTTGTGATAAATTTGTTGGCAGATTTACTTTATCATTATTTGGATCCGAGAGTGCGTTATGAATAAAAAATTATTGCCGTATTTGATTTTGGCGGGAAGTTTAATTTGCGTGGCGATTTTTGCAGAATTTTTAACGCCTTTTAATCCCTATGAACAGGATTTAGAGGGCGCGTTATCGCCGCCAAATACAGTAAATTTGCTGGGAACTGACAGGTACGGGCGCGACGTTTTGTCAAGGGTAATAATGGGCAGTCAAACGACACTTTGCGCGGCACTTTTACTTTTGTTGACAATTTCAGTTATTGGTAGTTTAATAGGCGCAATTTGCGGCTACAGCGGCGGCAAGTTGGACAAATTTTTAATGCGCGTGTCAGATATATTTTTGGCGTTCCCTCAAATGGTATTTGCAGTGGCGGCGGCGGGAGCATTGGGCGGCGGACTTTTTAACGCGGCTCTTGCACTTGCTGTAATTGGCTGGACAAAATATGCAAGAATTTCACGCGGCTTGGCGTTGACAATTCGCAGTTTACCATACATTGACGCGGCGAAAATGGCGGGTACAAGCTCGGCAGGAATTTTATTTAATCACGTTTTGCCGAATATAGCGGGACCGGTTTTGGTAACGGCGGCGTTAGATATTGGTACAATAATAATGGAATTGGCGGGCTTGTCATTTTTGGGATTGGGGGCGATGCCGCCGACAGCCGAATGGGGCGCAATGATGAATAACGGGCGTTCAATGTTGCAAACTGCGCCGTGGGTAATACTTGCGCCGGGCTGTGCAATTTTTATCACGGTTGCGATATTTAATCTTTTGGGCGATAATCTGCGCGACGCTATGGATTCAAGGAATAAGGATTAGGGATTAAGGATTAGAGAAAAGAAGTCGCCCGCCGCACTCCGTTTTTACCGGCAACGTTAAAGTTTTTGTAACGTAGTGAAACGCGGCTTAACTTGTAAACTTTCAGTGACTAAACGCGAAAAACGCAGGCGGGCGACGATTCTTTCTTTTAGGCGGCTTTTCT
>CALDHY010000053.1 GCA_937901445.1 uncultured Selenomonadales bacterium | reverse complement strand
TCTTTCTTTTAGGCGGCTTTTCTTTCTTCTAAAGAAAGAAAAACCGTGTTAAAAACAATTTAAATAAAAAATAAAAAAATCGACAGGGCAATAACCCCGCCGATTGAAAAAATTTTTCGTTCAAAAAATTTGTCAGTCGTATTTGAACGCCTGTAAAGAGTTTTGCAAATCTTGAGCAAGTCTTGAAAGTTCGTCGGATGCAGAGGAAATTTCTTCAGCAGATGCAGATTGTTCCTCTGCCGCCGCAGAAACACTTTCCATTTCCCTCGAAACGTTTGCACTTTTATCTGAAATTGCCTGCGAATTGTCACGGATTTTCATTGTAGCCTTAGCAATGGCGTCAAGTTCTTTAACCATATTTCTTGCCTCGACTGCAACATTATCTGTCGCGCCGCGTATATCTTCAAAAGTATCACGCAGTTTTTCTACTGATTCAGTACCGGCACGAACAGCCGCGTTGCCTTTTTGCATTGAGTCAACAGCGTTTGTAGTTTCAGCTTGAATATCGCCGATAAGCGTTGCGATTTTTTGTGCCGCTTCTTGTGATTCTTCAGCAAGTTTTCTGACTTCTTCAGAAACAACGGCAAAGCCGCGCCCGTGTTCACCTGCGCGCGCCGCTTCAATCGCCGCGTTCAATGCAAGCAAGTTAGTTTGTTCGGCAATACCTGAAATAGCCTCAACAATTTGTCCAATTTCTTGTGAACGTTTACCAAGTTTATCAACAGTGGTTGCAGAGTCATTAACGATTTTTTCAACGCTGATAATTTGATTAACTGCCATATCGACAGCTTGATTACCTACAGTAGCTTGATTGTTAGCCTTTGTGGCGTGCGCTGAAACAGTATCAGCAGTTTTGCCAATGTTTTCAATGGATTTCATAGCCGCGTTAATTGCGTCGAGAGAATCGCCGACGTCGCGTTGTTGTTCGACAACTTCACCGGCAGATTTTGTAACTGATTGTGCAACTTGTTCAGATGCTTGAGAGGCTTGGTTAGCACTTGCAGTTAATTCTTGTGATGACGCCGCTAATTGTTCAGATGAATTGGCGGTTTTCTGAATAAGGTTGCTGACGGTTTCACGCATATCACGAATAGCTTGTGACATTACGCCGAATTCGTCGCCACGATTAGGATCAATTAAATCACTGCGTCTGAAGTCGCCTTTTTTGAGGAGTCCGAAAAGTTGTACCATTTTTTCAAGCGGGCTTGTGATACCGTTGGAAATGTAGCGGCTGACAACAACAATTACAACCATAACTATACCAACAGTAACAAAGAATTTCATAACGATACCGGCAATATCGTCCATAGATTGATTAAAAGTTTTGTCTGAACGTTCGCGGACGCCATCTTGTACTTTAGAAAATTTTTCATTGGCTGAAACTGCGTAAGGCATAACGTTATCTTCATAATAGTCCATAGCGGCGTTTCTGTGGTTAGCCATAACTTCTCTGTCTGTAGCGGCTGCAGGCGGCGGAGCCATTTGCATTAAATGTGCGCTGCCTTCTTTAAATTTTTGGAAATCTGCTCTTGCGTCGTTAAGTTCGGCTACCAAATTTGGTTCAGCCGCAATATTTTTTTCGTAAGCTGCCATATACTCTTCAGCGTCTTCTATAGCTTTAGCATATTTTGCGGTGCGTGAGGCAAGTAACTTTTCATCAAATACCATTGGTGTTAAAGTTGATTGAACTTGCGCGTATCTTATATTGTAGCGAACTCTTGAAACATAGAACATTGAATTGTAGTACCGATTATAAATCAGCTCAATGTTAGCTTTTGCGCTTTGAACTCCGTTGTAGCCGATAAAAGCTACAATCACCAAACCTATAAGTGCTATTGCGTTGATAACAAGCAACTTAGTACTTACACTCAAATTATTCATACAATACTTCCCCTTCCCTTGCGGTAAAAAATTTTGAGTCCTTAAAAAATTACTACAACTACATCAAAAAAATCAGCTACCTTTCTCAAAATATAAAACGATTGTAGATATTTTACCACGATAAGTCAAGTTTATCTGTAACTTTTATTTAGGCAGTAGGCAAGAGGCAAAAGGCAAGAGTGAAAAAATATAAAAATTCGCGCAGATTTTCAAATTGACGCGGTATAGTTTTTTTGCTAAACTTGCAAAGTTAATTGAATGGAGGTAATTTTTATGTCAAAAGAAAAAGTCAACAAAGTTGTACTTGCATATTCCGGCGGGCTCGATACTTCAGTAATAATCCCGTGGCTGAAAGAAAATTACGGCTGTGAAGTTATCGCAGTTTGCGCGGACGTCGGGCAGGGCGACGAATTGAACGCTGTACACGATAAAGCTTTAAGAAGCGGCGCGTCAAAAGTTTTCATTGAAGATTTGACGAAAGATTTTATTGAAAATTATATTTTCCCGACACTTAAAGCCGGCGCAGTCTATGAAGAAAAATATTTGCTCGGTACAAGTTTTGCGCGCCCAATAATTGCAAAGAAACTCGTTGAAATTGCAAAGGCTGAAGGCGCGGACGCCATTGCACACGGCGCGACCGGCAAGGGCAACGATCAAGTTCGTTTTGAATTGACTGTAAAAGCACTTGCTCCGGAATTGAAAATTATTGCCCCGTGGCGTGAATGGGATTTAGACTCCCGCACGGCTGAAATTGAATATGCAAAGGCGCACAATATCGAAATTCCAACTGATAACAAAAAATACAGTATGGACAGAAATATTTGGCACCTTTCGCACGAAGGCTCTGACCTTGAGGATACTTGGAACGCGCCGAATAATTCAATGTTTTTAATTTCAGTTGCGCCGGAAGACGCGCCGGATAAACCTGAAGAAATTACAGTTGACTTTGAGGCAGGCGTACCGGTTGCAATTAACGGCGTCAAGAAAGATTCTGTTGCACTTGTAACTGAACTCAATGAAATTGGCGCGCGTAACGGTATAGGAATTGTTGACATTTGCGAAAACCGCCTTGTTGGTATGAAGAGTCGCGGCGTTTATGAAAATCCTGCAGGCTCCATTTTATATTATGCACACCGTGAACTTGAATATTTGTGCCTTGACAGAGCAACTTTCCATTTTAAACAGCACGTTGGTATTAAATACGGCGAATTGGTTTATGACGGTATGTGGTTTGCACCACTGCGCGAGGCGTTGGCGGCGTTTGTCGATGAAACGCAAAAAACCGTTACCGGCACTGTTAAATTGAAACTTTACAAGGGCAATATTATTTCTGCCGGTTCAAAGTCTCCGCACTCTTTATACAGTCAAGAATTTGTAACTTTTGAACATGATGACGTTTATAATCAAGCTGACGCCACCGGCTTTATTAATTTGTTCGGCTTGCCGCTTAAAGTTCGTGCGCTGGTGAACAAAAAATGACAGATAATAAAAATGAATCAACGGCTACAGGCGCGGCGGTAAATTCCGAATTTAACAAAACTCAACCGCGACAACAGGGTCAAGCTTCAAGCTTGTGGGGCGGGCGTTTTGAAAAATCTACTGACGAAATGATTAACGATTTTCAAGCGTCAATAGAGTTTGACAAGCGACTTTACCGCGAAGATATAAAAGGCTCAATCGCCCATGCAAAAATGTTGGCGAAGTGCCAAATTATTTCAAATGACGACGCAGAAAAAATTATTTCCGGCTTGAAAAAAATCAAGGCGCAAATTAAGGCGGGCGAATTTGAATTTAAAACCGAGCTTGAAGATATTCATATGAACATTGAAAAGGCGTTGACAGATGAAATTGGAGACGCGGGCGGGCGTTTACATACGGCGCGCAGTCGTAACGACCAAGTTGCGCTTGATATGCATTTGTACGTTAGGCGGCAGGTTACGGCAATTCAAGGCTTGATAATTGCGTTGCAAAAAGAATTGGTTAGCGCGGCTGAAAAAAATCTTTCAGTCATTATGCCCGGCTACACACATTTACAACGCGCGCAACCGGTTTTATTTTCACACCATTTGTTAGCGTATTTTGAAATGTTGCAACGTGATTCTGACAGATTCTGCGGCGTCTATGACAGGGCAGACATTATGCCGCTCGGCGCGGGCGCGCTTGCCGGTACAACTTTACCAATAGACAGAAAATTTGTTGCTGATGAATTGGAATTTGACGCAATTTATTTGAACAGTTTGGACGCGGTAAGTGACAGGGATTATATTTTGGAATTTTTGGCGGCGGCGTCAATTTTGATGGTACACCTTTCAAGATTCAGTGAAGAAATAATTTTGTGGTGCAGCCGTGAATTTAATTTTATTGAACTTGACGACGCGCACTGTACCGGCTCTTCGATGATGCCGCAAAAGAAAAATCCTGACGTGCCGGAACTTGTACGCGGAAAAACCGGTAGGGTTATTGGGCACTTAATGGCAATGTTGACAACGGTTAAGGCGTTGCCGCTTGCCTACAACAAAGACTTGCAGGAAGACAAGGAAGGGCTTTTTGACGCAATAGACACGGTTAAATTTAGTTTGGCGGTCTTCGCGCAGATTGTAGCCGGTATGAAAGTTAAGGCTGAAAATATGCGTCGCGCAGTCGAGGAAGATTTTTCAAACGCAACTGATTTGGCAGATTATTTGGTTAAAAAGGGCGTACCCTTCAGACAGGCGCACGAAATTTCAGGTAAACTTGTACATTATTGCATTGAGAAAAAAATTTATCTGAAAGATTTATCGCTTGACGAATTTAAAAATTTCTGTGACAAATTCGACGAAAATATTTTTGAGGCGATTAAGCCTGAAACTTGCGTAAATAACCGAAATTCTTTGGGCGGCACTTCAGCCGAACAAGTTAAAATGCAAATTCAAGCCGCTAAAGAATGGCTTGCTGAAGTTGAATAAATTTTTGGGGCGCGTAGCGAAAATTGCGCGTCTTTTTTATTTTTGCAGGAAATTTTTTTACCGCTGCGAATTTAATATTAAAAAGGAGTGATTAATTTATGGTACAAAAAGATTTGCCAATCAAAGATATTCCTAATCATCAAAACGGGGGGGGTATTATATCTCAAAATGAATATCTTCAGTTATTTGAATCAATGATAAATTCTCTTACAAACTTAAACAATTCTATAAACAAATTAAATAGCAATATGCAAAAGACTCAAGAACTCATAGTAAATTCTCATAATATTATTTTATCAAGAATTAATACAATTCACGAAAGAACGATGCACTACATGCCAAAATCTTCACTGAATTTTAGTATGGAATTGGTGGAGCATTGCAATTTAAATTGCGCAGGCTGTGATCATTTTTCGCCGTTGGCTGAAAATAAATATGCTGACTTCGATAAGACTTCCAAGTACTTTGACAGATTGGCAGAATTATTCGGCGAAGATATAAAATATGTTCAATTTGCGGGCGGTGAGCCGCTTCTTCATCCTGAAATTACAAAATTTCTTATAATGGCGCGGAAAAAATTTCCTAAAGCACCAATTAGAGTTATAACTAACGGGATAAAGCTGGCAAGTATGCCGGATGAATTTTGGGAAGTATGCAAAGAACAAAATGTAACAATTATGCCGACAAAGTATCCAATATCTGTAGATTATGACGCAATGCAAAACAAAGCCGCGAGATACGGTGTGAAATATTCTTATTTTAACAACGCCCAATTTGTAAAGACGCTTTTTAAACTTCCAATAGACTTTGAAGGCTTGCAGAATGAGCATTTAAATTTTGTACACTGCCATCGCGCCAATAATTGTATCTTTCTTCAAAACGGCAGATTGTACACCTGCGCTTTTGCGGCTATTATTTGGCGTTTCGATAAATATTTCGGTACAAAACTTTTCAATGAAGAATCAAATTCTATTGACATTTTCAAGGCAAATTCTACAGAGGAAATTTTAAAATTTTTGGCTAAGCCTATACCTTTCTGCCGTTATTGTAAAATTTTAAATACAGTTTTTGATATTCCGTGGCATCAATCGAAAAGAACTATCGACGAATGGACTTAAAATTTTTGGGGCGCGTAGCGAAAGTTGCGCGTCTTTTTTATTTTTGCAGGAAATTTTTTTACCGCTGCGAATTAAAACTAAAAATTTTTTGAAATTGAACGGGATAATTTTTTTATTTCCTAACCCCTAACAACTAACCCCTAATTTCTACGAAGGAGAAATTTTTATGATTTTAGTTTTAGATTTTGGCGGGCAATACAACCAACTGATAGCGCGGCGCGTCCGTGAAAACAACGTTTACTGCGAAGTCCACACCTTAACAGACGGCGAAAGTAAAGCTGATAAAAACGTTAAAAGCGGACTCGGCACGGCAATAAATTTTTCTGCGATTAAAAATCTGCAACTTGAAGGAATAATTTTAACCGGCGGACCTCAAAGCGTCTATGAAAAAAATTCAAGCTTGCCGCCTGCTGAACTTTTTAATTTGGGAGTTCCAATTTTGGGTATTTGTTACGGCGCGCAGGCAATGACGCACGTTTTGGGCGGCGCGGTAAAAAAATCTGAAGTCAGCGAATACGGCAAAACTGAAATTGAAATCAGCGGCGCGTCAAAACTTTTTAGCGGCGTCGAAAAAAATACTGTTGTTTGGATGAGCCACACCGACCGAATTTTTGAATTGCCGAAAGATTTTGTTGTAACTGCCGAAAGTGAAAATTGCCCTGTTGCCGCGGCTGAAAATCCCGCCAAAAATCTTTACGCCGTGCAATTCCATCCTGAAGTTTTGCACACCGTCGAAGGCAAAAAAATTCTTTCAAACTTCGTGGATATTTGCGGCTGTCAAAGAAATTGGAAAATGGATTCTTTCGTTGCTGATACAATTTCCGAACTCAAAAATAAAATCGGCGGCGGCAAGGTTTTATGTGCGTTAAGCGGCGGCGTCGATTCAAGCGTTGCGGCGGTTATGCTTAGTAAAGCCGTAGGAAAAAATTTAACCTGCGTATTTGTGGATCACGGCTTGTTAAGAAAAAATGAGGCGGCGGAAGTCGAGGCAGTTTTCAAAAATTATGATTTAAATTTTATAAAAGTTGACGCGGGCGAAAGATTTTTAAACAAACTTGGCGGCGTTACAGACCCCGAGCGCAAGCGTAAAATTATCGGTGAAGAATTTATCCGCGTGTTTGAAGAAATTGCAAAAAAAATTGGCGCGGTTGATTTTCTGGTACAAGGCACGATTTACCCTGACGTTATCGAAAGTGGCTTGGGAAAATCTGCCATTATAAAATCTCATCACAATGTTGGCGGCTTGCCGGATTTTGTGGACTTCAAAGAAATTGTGGAGCCGCTTAGACTTTTATTTAAAGATGAAGTAAGACAAGCGGGGCGTCAACTCGGTTTGCCTGAAAATATCGTTAGCCGTCAACCTTTTCCCGGTCCCGGCTTAGGAATTAGAATTATCGGCGAAGTTACGGCAGAAAAAATTAAAATTGTACAGGACGCAGATTTTATTTACCGTGAAGAAATTGCAAAGGCGGGAATTGCGGCTGAACTTGGACAGTATTTCGCCGCGCTTACGAATATGCGCAGTGTTGGAGTTATGGGCGACGGGCGCACTTACGATTTCGCCGTTGTACTTCGTGCAGTTTTAACCAGTGATTTTATGACGGCGGAGGCGGCGCAAATTGACTGGAATATTTTAAATACCGTTGCAAACAGAATTGTAAATGAAGTTAAGGGCGTCAACCGCGTTTTGTACGATTGCACGAGCAAGCCGCCGGCAACTATTGAGTTTGAATAATGTTTAAAGAAATTTTATCGCAATATATAAATCTGCGCGACGAACAACTCAACCAATTTCAAAAATTTTATGAGCTTGTGATTGACTGGAACACGAAAATAAATTTAACGGCGATAACTGACGAAAAAGAATTTGCAATAAAACACGTTATGGATTCTTTGAGTTTATGGAACGAAGAAAAATTTTCAAACGTGAAAAAAATTCTGGACGTTGGAACGGGCGCGGGCTTTCCGGCAATTCCAATAAAAATTTTCAAGCCGAATATTGAAACAGTTTTGCTGGATTCACTTTCAAAGCGCGTGGAATTTTTAAAGAAAGTTGTTGCCGAATTGAATTTAGAAAATGTAACCTGCATACACGGGCGCGCTGAAGATTTGGCGCGGCAAAATAATTTTCGTGAAAGTTTTGATTTGGTAACGGCGCGGGCGGTTGCGCGGCTTAATATTATTTCTGAATACTGCTTGCCGTTCGTGAAAATCGGCGGTACTTTTGTTGCGCTGAAGGGTAAACAATTTGCTGAAGAAACGGCGGAGGCTGAAAAAGCCGTAAAAATTCTCGGCGGCAGTAAAATTATTTGCGTTGAAAAAATTTTGCCGGAAATTTCGGATACTCGTGCAGTTATTTACATTGACAAAAAAATTTCCACGCCAAAAAAATTTCCGCGCAAGGCAGGTACTCCAACTAAAAATCCAATTACTTAAAGGAATTTTTTTTAGAAAGTCGAATGTAAAGGCGAGGTGATTTCCTTGAAGACAAAAAAAACTTTAGCCGGTGCGTCAATGTTACTGGCGTTATTCATAAATTTTCCGCAAGTTTCAGCTGATGAATTAACGACTTTTGACGACGAATTTGAAGAAGATTTTGATGACGAAGACGAATTTGCAGATGAAGATTCTGATGATTACGGTTATGATTATGGTCCGGTGTTAATTTTTAATGATCCCGAAAAATTAAAACCTGAAACTCCGCCGCAAGATGAATCTGACGACGAATCAGAAACTGAAAATCCGTCGCAGGATGAATCTGATAATGAATCAGAAATTGGAAATAAACTGGATAATTTTGATTATGAATTCAGAGTTGAAAATCCTTTGTCGGAAGATAATTTTTACAATGATGATGAATTTGAATTTGAAACAGACTTACCGCCAATTCAACGCAACGAAAATCCGCGCCAAAATGATAACAACAAAAATGATAAAAACCAAAAAAAGAAAAAAGTAAAGACACAAAAACCGCGCTTCGTAAAATTGGCGATTGACGATACTTACACTTATTACCTTGATAAACAAAGTGCAAAATGGGAAAGAGTCCCCTATTCGGCAAATGAATATATGCTCAATGTTTGGATACGTATGGTTGAAAGAAACTCTGATACTTCAGATTTGCCTGAAGATTTGGCTGATTATATTGACGATACAAATAACGGCGAACTCGAAATGGCAAAAGAAGAAGGGATTGAATACGCGCCGGCAGATGTTGAAGTTTTAAAACACAAAAAATATTTCCTAAAACATTATTATATGCGCCCAAAAAAGGATCAAGTTCAACTTTTAAGCGCGTTTGAAGTTGTAGGAAATTCGCAAAATGAAGTTAGAGAGCGCGAATACGACAATAAAAATTGGCGAAATTTAATTCCGGACAGTATCGATTCAATAATTTATTACAAGACAATTAAGGCAGTCGGAAAAAGCGGCTCATCGGAAAGAGGGCATATGACTGTTATTGATATGATTGAAGAATACGGCAGAATTTCCCTACGATAAAATTTTAAGGAGATGTTTTAAATGATTCCTGTTTTGGTAGGATTGGGCGCACTTGTCGGCGGCTACTTGGTCGTTACAAATTGGGACGAAGTTACAAAGTGGTTGCAAGAATTAATGACAGAGTTGCAAGCGTCTTTGAAAAAGTTGGGTGTCGAAGGCTACACCGCAAAACTTTTTTCTAACATTCAAGACGGCGCGTTAAAACTTGTACACCGCCTTTACTACAAGGAAAATGGCAAGTGGATTGAAAAAACCACTACCCGTGAAATTGATGAATCTCAAGTCCCCGAATGGGCAAAAGCCGGATTGGGCGAAAAAGAAACCGACGTTACCGACCGCTACGAACAACAACTTCAACTCAAAGTTTAATCGAGGTGATTTTTTATGGCTATTACAAAACAATCAATGGATATGGCGATTGAAACTATTAAAGACTTTTTCAAAAATCTCTTAAATCCAAATATGAAAATCGAAGATATTGCCGACGTTGTTTCAAGCCGCCTCGATTCAGTCATTATCGAACACGAAAAAAACGGCTTGCACTACAGCGCAGGCAAATTTTACATTAAAGCCGCCGATGAGCAACACTTTCAACTTGCCTTTGAAATGTTCTTCAAAGATGACAACGATAAATGGCACAAACTCGCCAATGAAAGTGAACTGCGCGATATTTCACTTTTGGAAAAGGGCGCGGCTATTACCGTTCAAAAATTAAAAATTGTCGAATTTCCAATTTCTGCGCCGGAAATTAAGCCTGAAGTTATCGAAGAAAAAATTGCTGAAGAAAAAGCCGCCGCAGAAGAAAATAAAACCGTCCAAGAAAAATTTGAAGATATTACCGGCGTAAAAACCGAAAAAGAAAAAATTGAAAAGCCCGCCGTTTCAACTGATAAGGGCGAAAAATAATTTCATAAAAGTTTTGGGGAAGTGTTTAATGCACTTTCCTTTTTTGTGTAAATTTTTCTACACTTGCAATTATTAATTTTTTTTGTATAATAAATCCTTGAAGAAATTCAAACTTCAAAGAAAGGAAGTGAACGGCACGACTTCACGCCTCAAAAGAGGATTCGTCGCGCCACTTTATGATAGGCGATATTTTGCGCAAAGAACGTGAAAAACAAAAATTATCCATTCAAGACGTTGAACAAGGCACAAGTATTCGTGCGGTTTACATAGACGCCCTCGAAAAGGGAGAGTATGACAAATTGCCGGGCGAAGTCTACGCCAAAGGTTTTATTAAAAATTACGGCAACTTTTTGGAACTCAACGGCGAAGATTTGGTACGTCAATTCATTGCAGAAATTACGCCCGCCGTTGCCGAGCCGGAAATTTCTCAAGCCGAAAAATCAAAGTCTGAAAATAAAATCGCCGCCAAAAATATCAGTCAAAAATTTCAAGCCGCCTTGCAAAGTGATTCTGATGAAAATTCTGATTCAAGAAAATATATTTACGCGGCGGTTGCGGCAGTTTTTATTTTAATTGGCGGGCTTTTTTACGGCTTCAGCGGCTCGGAAAGTCAACCTGTTGAAGTTGCACAAAATGTAACTACACCCGCTGAAACTCCCGCGCCTGTCGAAAAAACGGCTCCGGCTCCTCAAACTGTAACGCCTCCACCCGCGCCGCCGGTTAATGACGTTAATCTTCAAGCAACTTTTTCTGACGATTGCTGGACGCGAGTTATTGTTGACGGAAATGTAGCCTATGAAGGAATGATTAACGCCGGACAAACTTTTGACTGGAAGGGCACTCAAAGCGTAAATATTTTACTTGGCAACGCCGGCGCGGCTCAAATAGTCATAAACGGGCAAAACGTCGGAGCATTGGGCGGCGATGGCGACGTTGTCGAAAAAACTTTTACCATTTAATTAAATGCTAAAGACTAAGGGCTGGGGAAATTTCCCGGTCTATTTTTTTTTGTAAAATTTAACGGGCTGAAATTTGCGTTTAAATGGGGCTGTAAGCGTTTTAAATTAATTTTGGTATAATTTTACATAAAAGGTAAGAAACGCGGCTTACAGGGCGCGTCAGCCGCCTTAGAATCGATATTTGAAATTTTGGAGGAAAAATTTTTGCGTCAAAAAAATTCACGGCTTGAAAAAGAGCGCGGCTACATTATAAAAAGCGGCGCACAATTAAAATTTGCGCTTGTCTATCCGAATTATTACAACGTCGGAATGTCAAATTTGGGGATTCACATAATTTATCAACTGCTAAACTCAATGCAAAATGTTTCGTGCGAAAGATTTTTTTTGCCGGAAGTTTTAAGCGTCGAAACTCAAACGCCGTTGAATAAATTTGACGTGATAGGCTTTGCAGTTTCATTTGAACAGGATTATTTTAACGTCGTCAAAATGTTACAGCTTGCCAAGATAAAAACCCGCGCCGCCGAACGTACAAAATTTGACCCCGTGATAATTGCGGGCGGTCCCTGCGCGACGTTCAATCCCGAACCGCTGTCATTGATTTTTGATGCGTTCGTAATTGGCGAAGGTGAAGTAATTTTGCCGCCGCTGATAAAAATTTTGGCTGAAAAATTACCGCGCCTTGAAATGCTTGAAAAAGTTTCGCAAGTTGCCGGCGTCTACGTTCCAACATTCCCCAAAAAAGTTTCCCGCCAATGGTTAAAAAATCTTGACGAATTCCCCGCGCATTCGGTAATAATCACTGACGATACAGAATTTAATATGTACTTGATTGAAACTGCGCGAGGTTGCGGGCATCACTGCCGCTTTTGTATGGCGGGCTATTGTTTCAGAAAACCGCGCAACCGTTCGCTTGAAGTTTTGAAAGCTGAAGTTGACGCCGCCAAAATTTACGGTAAAAAAATTGGACTGATGGGCGCGGCTATTTCAGATTATCCGCAAATTAACGAACTTTGCAAATATATTTTGGATTCAAATTTGGAAATGTCCGTTGCGTCATTTCGCGCAGATTCAGTTACAAAAGAATTGGTTGAAGCGTTGGTTAAAAGCGGCTTGAAAACTTTGACTGTTGCGCCGGAGGTCGGCAGTGAAAAAATGCGTGCCGTCGTCAATAAATCAATTACTGAAGAAAATGTTTTTACGGTGGTTGAACTTGGAATTGCGGCGGGGCTGAAAAATTTCAAACTTTATTTTATGATAGGCTTACCTTTTGAAGAATTGGCTGACGTTGAAGAAATTGTAAACTTAACAACGCGGCTAAAAAAATTCGTCGGCGCGGGCAAATTAACTTTAAGCGTCAATCCTTTTGTGCCAAAACCTTTCACGCCGTTTCAATGGTCGCCAATGGCTGACAAAAAATATTTGAACGCGGCACTAAAAATTTTACGTACCGGCTTAAAAAATCTGCGCGGCGTCGAAATAATTTCAGAATCGATAAAATCAGCTGAAGTACAGGCGATATTGGCGCGGGGTGATAGACGAATTGCCGAATTGGTAGTAAAATCTGATTCGCCGCAAAAATTTTTGGAACTCCTGCGCGAGAATGACATTGACGAAAATTTTTATTTGCGCAGGGAACGCGCGGCAGACGAAATTTTTGTTTGGGATAATTTGAATATGGGATTTAGTAAAAAATATCTTCGCGCAGAATTTGAACGGGCGGCAACTTTAAAATCTACGCCCGCCTGTTTCGACGGCTGCAAGCGTTGCGGAGTTTGTATCTAAGGATTAGGGGCTAGGGACTAAGGATTAGGGAAAAAACCAGCCCCTATATCATAACCCCTAAAATTTCGACGAAGGAGAAATTTTTATGAGTTATTTTTTGAGACGAAATGAACAAAATCTTTGGCACGGGAAATTTTCAAGTTTTCCTGAAGATTTAATTGAACACGCAATTTCAACGCGGCTTGGCGGCTACAGTCAAAAACCTTTCGACAGTTTAAATTTGGCGTTGCACGTCGGCGATAACGCGGAAAATGTTTTGGCTAATCGTAAAAAATTTATACAATCGCTGGGCTTTAAACTTGAAGATATTGTTACACCGAATCAAATTCACGGCGATAAAATTTTCAAAGTCGAAGAAATGCACAGAGGGCGCGGCAGTCAAAATTATTCTGATTCAATCGAAAAAACGGACGCACTTATTACCAATGTAAAAAATTTGCCGCTGATGCTGTGTTTTGCAGATTGTGTACCGATTATGTTTGTTGACACTGAAAATTTGGCGGTAGGAATTGCGCACGGCGGCTGGAAAGGCACAATGAAAAAAATTGCCGCCAAAACTTTTCTTGCAATGAAGGAAAATTTCGGCACGCAAGCTGAAAATTGTTTAGTTGGAATTGCGCCTTCAATAGGTCCTTGCTGTTATGAAATTGGCGGCGAAGTTAAAAATATCTGCGCTGAAACTTTTCCCGACAATCCCGAATTAATAATTGAACGCAATGGCAAAAATTTTTTGGATTTATGGGCGGCAAATAAAATTCAGCTAGTGGAAGTTGGCTTGCCGGAAGAAAATATTGACGTGGCGAGCGAATGTACCTGTTGCAATTCAAACTGGTATTTTTCGTACAGGGCGGCGCACGGCGAAACAGGGCGAATTGCCGCCGTTATAGGGATTAAGGATTAAGGATTAAGGATTATTCCTTTAAATGAAAGGGGCGTAATAAATGTCAGAAATACTTGAAACGCCGTACGGCACGCGGGATTTTTTACCGAATGAAGCGGCGGCAAAACGAGCGATTGAAAATAAATTGGCAAAACTTTTTTCAGAATTCGGCTATGAGGAAGTTGTAACGCCGACAATGGAATTTTTGGAAACTTTGAGAATTTCCGGCGGCGTTGAATCAAACCTATTTAAAATGTTCGACCAAAATAACCGCACGCTTGCACTTCATCACGAAATGACAACGCCAATAGCGCGGCTTGCAGTCAGCCGGTTAAAAGATTCGCCGTTACCGCTGAAACTTTCGTACAATACAAGCGTTTTCAGATTCAGAAAAAATCAGACCGGCAGGCAATGTGAATTTTATCAGGCGGGCGTTGAACTTTTGGGCGTGTCGAATGCCTTTGCAGACGCCGAAATTATCGCACTTGCCGCGCAGGGCTTGAAAGTTTCCGGCTTAAAAGATTTTACAATTTGTTTAGGGCAGGTTGAATTTGCCAACGGCTTAATGGAAGAAAATAATTTGCCGCCCGCCGTTCAATCCGAAATTAAAAACGCCATTGAACGTCATGATATTGTAGGACTTGAAAAAATTGTTGACGCGCTGGAAATTGATAAAACCGCCGCTGATTCTCTCAAAAAAATTCCTAAACTTCACGGCGGCTTTGAAATTTTGGAAACTGCCCGCGCCCTTGCCAAAAATAAAAAATCTGTTGCCGCAATTAACAATTTGCAGGAAATTTATAAACTTGCTGAAATTTACGGCGTTGCTGACAAAATTATTTTTGATTTGGGGATTATTCGAGATTTTGAATATTATACAGGAATGGTTTTTGAGGCGTACGCGCCGAATGTCGGCTACAGTTTAGCGGGCGGCGGGCGTTATGATCATATGCTTAAAGATTTTGGATTGGCTTGTCCCGCCACCGGTTTTGCACTCGGTATTGAAAGAATTTTGACGGCTTGCGAAAAACAGGGAATTTCAAACGCGGTACAAACTAAAAATATTTATTTAAGTTATGACGAAAAAAATTTTGTCGAGGCAATTAAAACGGCGTCACAACTGCGCGAGCAAGGTAAAGTTGTAGAAATTTCTTTGACGGCACAAAGTAAGGAAGCCGCCAAAATTTCACAAGTCGAAAAAAATTATGACGAGTTGATTTACCTGCAATGAACTGGATTTTTAAGCGAGCAAGGCAATTCTACCGCGCGTTGAAGGCTGATATTTCCATTGATGACGAAAAATATTTGATGCAACACTTGAACCGGCAAGAACAGGAATTATTTATGCAAATGGGATTGATTGACCAGTTTCACAGCTTGAACGTTGCCTACACGATTGAAAGGCTTGTCATTCAAGGCAAAGAAGGCATTGACAGGGAATTTCTGATACGCTGCGCCCTGCTTCATGACATTGGAAAAATTAATTTCAAAGCTAGCGTTTGGCAAAAAGTTTTTGCGGTGCTTGTTACAACTTTTTTTCCGCGCCTTGCTGACGAATTGGAACTAAAAGGCAACCGCGCAATTTTTATTTATCGCAACCACGCCGAATTGGGCGGGCAAAAGTTACAGAAAATGGGCTTGTATAACGAGGCTAAAATTATTGCGCGTCATCATTCGCCGCCGCGTGCAGATGATTCAAAAGAGTTAAAACTTTTGCGCCTTGCCGACGAAGAAAATTAGTGTGGTAGTTCGGTAGTGTGATGGTGTGATAGTTTTTACTACGCCACCACACCACTACAAAGAAAGGGGAATTTTTACGCAAGATTATATTACAATCGCCCTGCCGAAGGGTAAACTTTTTGGCTTGTCAACCGAATTATTAAAAAAAGTCGGCTGGACTGCTGAAGGACTTCACGAAAAATCAAGAAAACTTGTTATCACAAATGACGCCGAAAAATTAAAATTCATAATCACAAAGACGGCTGACGTTCCCACTTATGTTGAATACGGCGCGGCTGACATTGGAATTATCGGCAAAGATGTTATTCTTGAATCCGAAAAAGACGTTTACGAGCTTTTAGACTTAGGTTTTGGCAAATGTCATTTGATGATGGCAGTACCGAAAGATAAAAAACGCCCGCGCCTTGAAGATTATTCACATACCCGCGTTGCCACGAAGTTTCCGCACATTGCCGAAAAATTTTTTGTTGAACGCGGCATGCAAATGGAATATATCAAACTTAACGGCTCAATCGAACTCGGACCAATCGTCGGCTTGAGTGAAAGTATTGTTGATATTGTAGAAACGGGTACAACCCTGCGCGAAAATAACCTTGAAGAAATTGTTCATATTATGGACGCAACCGCGCGGCTTATCGCCAATCGTGTAAGCTACAGATTGAAATTTGACAGAATTAATAATCTTGTAAACGAACTGGAGAAATTTTTATGAATCGTACGCTTTTAGCTTTAACAACTCATTTTATCGATGAGAATGTTATTTCAGAATACCGCAAAATGAAAAATACCCCGAACGTTGATGCAATTTTGGCGATTAATAACACTGATTGCAAAATCGAATTTAACAATCGTGTAGAAAACAAAATTTTCTTCAATACAAGCGTTAAATGTTTTTTCTTTGATTCAAAATTGCACGATGAATTAAAACTACCGTACTTTACATTTGCGGGACTAGAAAATTTTGGAAGAAATATGTGGGCTAACAGTGATTATAGATTTGCCTATATCAAAAAATTTTTTCCAAATTATGATTATTACTGGACAATAGATTACGATGTTTTTTGCAACGCCGAAACTTACGCAGGTTTTTTGAAAAAATTTAAAAATAATCATTCGGATTTAATTATACCTGTGTTTAGACCAGAGAAAAAAAACGGGGCTTGGTATTGGAGTCACGGCACGGAGTGGATTTACAAAGACGCTGAAATTTATGGCAGCCTTTTTGCGGTAGAACGAATTTCAGGACGGGCTATTGATTTTTTGTATCAGCGGCGTCTGGAACATAAAAAAATTTTTGAAGAATCAAACGACAAAGATAAACACTGGATTTTCTGCGAGCTTTTCACGCCTACCGAATTAATGAACGGCGGCTTTTCTTGCGAAAAATTAGAAGAAAAAGATATAACCGATAATAAAAAACTTTATTTCAACGATAAAAGAATTTTTCTTGAGCCTAATGATCATTTGTATCACCCTGTTAAATCTGTCAAATCTGAAATTGAAAAACACGAAAAGCAGTACGCCGATTTATTTTTAATGTTCAAAAAAGTTTATTTAAATCAACTTGCCGAAAAAGTAATTGCAATTAAAAATCTATCCGTACATTTCGACAAAGATTATAATTTTGTTATATTTGCTATACCAAAACGGGGGGGGGGCAGATATATCTTTAAGATACGAAGCGCGCTTTATTCAGGGAAGAATTTATCTTGAATTAGTTTTTGAAGGAAAATATTTAAATCAATTTCAAATTTTAAACCAATGCGTCGGCTTAGCTAAAATTCATCCGATCCAAATTTTTCAAACTCCTACAAGCAGAACTTTAGCTTACATTGCACCGACTTTGGATAATGTTTCGCAAGTTGCCGACGTCATGAAAATTTTAATTGAAAGTACCTACAATATTTTAATGGAGAAGATTTATGAAAATAATTGACAGTCAAAAAATCCCTCGCGCAGATATTGTTAAACTGCTTACAAAAAAATCTTTTGATGAAATTGAACTGCCGCTCAAAATTCGTGAATCAAACAAAAAACTTTTTGGCGCAGATTTAACCGCGTCCGAACTTGTCAGAAAAATTGTTTCAGACGTCAGGAAATTCGGCGACTCTGCAGTTATCGACTACACAAAAAAATTTGACGGCGCAGAAATTACCGCCGAAAACTTTTTGGTAACAGCTGAAGAAATTGACGCCGCCGAAACTCAAGCCGATTCAAAAATTGTTGACGCGCTGAAACTTGCCGCCGAAAATATTAAATCTTACCACGTTGAACAACTGCCACAATCTTGGATAACTTACCGCAACGAAAATTCAATTCTTGGGCAGTCAATCATTCCGCTTGAAAGAGTTGGAGTATACGTACCGGGCGGGCTTGCCGCGTACCCTTCAAGCGTTTTGATGAATGTTATACCGGCGAGAGTTGCGGGTGTCAATGAAATTATTATGTGCGTACCTGCGAAGGGCGGAAAGATTAATCCCTACGTTTTAATGGCGGCGAAAATT
>CALDHY010000052.1 GCA_937901445.1 uncultured Selenomonadales bacterium | reverse complement strand
TAACATAAAACGGGGGAGTGTATGTCAATAGGTTATCTTTAGAAATTAATTAAATCTTGTAATTTAAAAATATCTGCAGTAAAATATTTGCGCGTTTTGCTGTTGCAGGAATAACTTTTTCTTGTGGCGAATAATTATGTAAAATTTATGAAAGGATGACTTTTTATAATGAAGATGAAAAAACTTTTACTGACGGCAGGACTAATGGTTTCAATGTTGTTTACCGGTTGCGGCGGAGGCGAAGATACCGGCGGCGGCGCGGCTAAGGAAAACAAAATTGTTGTAGGGCTTGACGACGAATACGCGCCAATGGGTTTTAAAGATGAAAACAATCAGATTGTAGGCTTTGACGTGGATTTGGCGAAAGAGGCTACAAAACGTCTCGGCAGTGAAGTTGAATTTAAGGCGATTGACTGGAACAGTAAAGAGGCTGAATTAAAATCCGGCAGAATCGACGTACTTTGGAACGGCTTGGATATTACGCCGGAACGTCAAGAAAATATGCTTTTCAGCGATCCTTATATGGATAACCGCCAAATTATTTTTGTTCGCACCGGCGATGATCAAGGTATAGCGGCTGAAACTGATTTAGCAGGTAAAGCTGTAGGCACTCAATCCGGCTCCACCGCAGAAACTTATATCAATTCACAGGCTGAATTGCAAAATTCTTTCAATGAATTTAAAACTTATGGCGATTATGTAAGCGCGTTTATGGATTTGGAAAACGGCAGACTTGATGCTGTAGTTTGTGATGAAATTGTTGGACGTTACTATATGGCAAAACATCCTGACGCCCTGCAAGCTCTCAATGTTACTGTTGGTCCCGTAACTCAATTTGGTATTGCGTTTGCAAAAGAAAATACTGAACTGCGCGACAAAGTACAAAAAGCATTCGATGAAATTGTTGCAGACGGCACGGCAACAAAAATTTCTGAACAATGGTTCGGCGCAGATTTAATCAAGAAAAAATAATCGATGGATAAATTTCTGAATATGGCGTACTTGATTTTACAGGGCGCAGAAGTTACTTTAACAATTTTTGTAATAACTGTAATGTTAAGTATACCACTCGGAGGACTTGCGGCGTTAGGCAGAATTTCAACATTTGCGCCGTTGCGTTATCTTATGGAATTTTACGTTTGGGTAATGCGCGGCACGCCGTTAATGTTGCAACTTTTATTTGTATATTTTGCGTTGCCGCTGGTCGGAATAAGATTGCCGGATTTTGCGGCGGCACTGTTAGCTTTTACTTTAAACTACGCGGCGTACTTTGCAGAAATTTTCCGCGCCGGTATTCAGGCAATTCCAAAAGGACAATATGAAGCGGCGGCGGCTTTGGGCTTAAAGCATTGGCAAATGATGCGCTATATAATTTTTCCGCAAGTTTTGCGCGTGGTACTTCCGCCAATTTCCAATGAAACAATTAACCTGGTAAAAGATACTTCACTGATTTATATTTTGGCAATGAATGATTTACTGCGCGTGGCGCGAACAATCGTTCAACGTGAATTTGATATGACGCCCTTTTTAATTGCCGGTATATTTTACCTTGCAATGACGGCGGTTTTAACTTGGGCATTCAAAAAACTTGAGCAAAAGTATGGCTCGTATGAAACTTAATGTAATTGGGTAGTATTTTAACACCACACTACACCACTATCCCACTACCACACTATCAAACTATTAAAGAGGAGGCTTGTATGGTACAAAAAATTTTAATTGGTCTCCTCATTTTTTTTATTTCAATTTCTACTTGTGAGGCGGCGAATTTAGCGGGCAAAACTGAAATTAAAGACCTGCGCTACAGTCTCGGCTCGGGAACTTTGCGAATTGTACTCGATATGAACAGGCAAGTTGATTATACTGAATCCTACGCCGAAAATCCTTCGCGTTTGATTATAACGTTAAAAAAATCTTGGATTAACGTTAAGAAAATGAAACGTGATATTGAATTGGTTTCAACTGTTGCAAAACGTATCAAAGTCGCGCAGTTCGACGATTCAACCGTTAGAGTTGTTGTTGAAACTATGGCTGACGTGAAAATTTTTTGGCTGAATGGCGGTCCCGCCGGTAAGCGGCTGGTTATCGATATTGGAAACGCCGAATATAAACCCAATGACGAACTGAACAGACAACAACGACAAAGCGAAATTGATAACCCGCCCGAAAATCCTCCGGATGAAGATAAACCACCTGAAACAGAAATTGATAACCCGCCTGAAGTCGAAGTCGATACTCCTTTTGAAACCAATAAAGAATCCGAAAAAGAACGTAAAAAACGCGAAAAAGAAGAAAAAGAACGCCTTGAAAAAGAGCGTAAGGAACAAGAAAAAAAGGAAAAGGAACGCAAGGAGCGCGAGAAAAAAGAAAAAAAGGATAAAGGCAAAAATACTGACAAAGATAAAGACGATGAACCGGCAACCGACGAGCCTTTCAAAGAGCTTGAGGAAGATTTAAACAAAATTTTGACGCTTGAAGGTAAAATTATTTGTATCGACGCGGGACACGGCGGCGGCGATGCCGGAGCGATCGGACCTACCGGCGTAACTGAAAAATCTGTAACTTTGCGCGTTGCACTGAAACTTAAAGAATTGCTGGAGGCTGAAGGCGCGAAAGTTATTATGACGCGCACAACTGACAGGCAAGTTTCGTGGAAAGGCGATAAAGCGTCGGCTATTGAAGAATTGCAAGCGCGTTGTGAAGTGGCGAATAAAGCTAAGGCGGATATTTTCATTTCAATTCACGCCGACAGTTTCACTAATCCAAATGCACGCGGCTCAACCGGCTACTACTATTCAAAGACTGAAGGTACAAAGGCTAAACGGCTTGCCGATGCAATTCGGCGCGGAGTTTGTGAACAGCTGAAAACGCCGAGTCGCGGTACTCAACCCTGTAATTTTTACGTCGTGCATCATACAGATATGGCGGCAACTTTGATTGAACTTGCCTTTATTTCAAATGCTGACGAAGAAAAACTTTTGGATTCTGATGAAGGGGTTGAAAAGGCGGCGCAGGGAATTTTTGACGGTATTGAAGATTATTTCGGCTAAGAGGTGATTTTAATTTTGAAAACAATTTTGACAGGTGACAGACCTACCGGAAAATTGCACTTGGGACATTTTGTAGGAAGCCTGCGCGAGCGCGTAAAACTTCAAAATTCCGGCGAATACGATAAAATTTTTATAATGATAGCAGACGCGCAAGCCCTGACGGATCACGCAGATAACCCCGCCACTGTACGTGAAAATATTTTGAACGTTGCACTTGATTATTTATCTGTTGGACTTGACCCCGCAAAATCTACAATTTTTATTCAATCGCAAGTACCCGCGCTTTTTGAGTTGACGGCGTATTATTTAAATCTTGTTACAGTTTCACGGCTTGAAAGAAACCCTACCGTTAAAAATGAAATTGCGCAAAAAAATTTTGAAACAAGCATACCCGCCGGCTTTTTATGTTATCCCGTAAGTCAAGCGGCGGATATTACGGCATTTGATGCAAACATTGTACCCGTTGGTGAAGATCAAGCCCCAATGTTGGAACAAACACGAGAAATTGTCCGCAAAATGAATGAACTTTACGGCGAAGTTTTAGTTGAGCCAAATATTTTTCTTTCCAGTAACGAAACTTGCCGCCGCTTGCCCGGTATTGACGGCAAAGCCAAAATGAGTAAGACGCTCGGCAACTGCATTTATTTGAGTGACGACGCTAAAACCGTTGCCGCTAAAGTCAAAGAAATGTACACCGACCCGCTCCATATCAAAGTTTCAGATCCCGGACACATTGAAGGCAACGTTGTTTTTACTTACCTTGACGCTTTCTGCGAAGATAAAAAAACCGTTGCCGAAATGAAAGAACATTACCAACGCGGCGGCTTGGGCGATGTCAAAGTTAAAAAGTTTTTGCTTGAAGTTTTGGAAGAAGTTTTGACGCCCATTCGTCAACGTCGCACAGATTATGAAAAAAATCCTGCCGCCGTTATGGAAATTCTTAAAGCCGGTACTGCTGCTGCAAATGAAAAAGCGTATGAAGTTTTACGGCGCGTCAAACGTGCCATGAAAATTAATTACTTTGAATAAAAAAATTTGCCCGTTTCAATGCGGGCTTTTTTATTATTGGAAAGGAAAAATTTTGTGGATATTTTAAATTTTTTTCGCGAGGATTTAAGCGAAATTTTGGGCGTCTACTTCGACGAAGAAAAAATTTACCTTGTGCGGCTTACAGATAAAATTGAAACTGCTGAATTTAATTTTGAAATTGATTTGAACAGTAAAAGCTCTCAAATTGAACAACTTGCAGAAAAAATCAAACTCATTGGCAACCAACGCGGTTGGAAAATTTCAAAAGTTGGCGTAGTCCTGCGCGACGGCGCGGCGGTAACTTTTCAAACTGAATTTAAAAATATTCCTTCCGACGAAATTGCAAACGCCGTTAAAATTTGGGCAACCGCGCACGCCCAAAATAACGCCCGCTATACTTCAATGCAAACCGACGATGAAATTTGGATGGAGGCGTTGCCCGCGTCGATTGTCGAAGAATATATTTCCGCCTTTGAAAAAAATTCAATGACACTTTGCGCCCTTACCGAATTTCCGCCTGTTGAAAATGAACGCCCGATAACGCCTTTCAATCGCGCAGTTTTCGCCGCCGATATTGTCAAAAATAAAAAGCCGCCCAATATCCTTAATACAAAAATTTCAACTTGGAATATTAAAAAAATTTCATTGACGGCAGCCGCAATATTTTTAATCGCCTTGACGGGTTTTTCTGCCAAACTTGCCGACGATTATTTTTCTGCCTCTAAACGCGCAGAAACGGCTCTTACACGCCTTAACTCTCAAAATGATATATTTGTACTAAAACAGAATTTAGACGCTGTTACAGCCCGTTTAAATCAATTTGAAGGCTTAATTTTTACTCAAGATATAAATTCTCAAAAATTTAACGCGCTTGTTAAATTTGGAAAGATTTTTGACGGCAGGATTATTCTTCAAAAAATAAAAACGACCGGCGAAACATTGGAGCTCGAAGGAGCCGCAGAATCGCCGGACGCCATTAAACTTTATCTTAGTCGCTTGAAAACTTCTGTTTCATCAAAAGTTAAACTTACAAGTTCAAAAGAAATTGATGGTCAATTTATCTTCACAATCAATATCAATTTCCCTTAAGGAGGGTGCATTTAAGCTATTCGACAGAATGTTAAAAAAATCCTGTAAATTATCAACCTTTAACAAATATTTCAGAAGAAAAAATTTCCCCTAATCCCTATTATCTTACTGAAGTTATCATTCTTCTGATTAAATCTTGAAAAACATTTTGGTTGACGGGAGCTCTTACAGCTTCGATTGGCGCAACAAGCGTTTTGGTATTTTCAATTCTTGAGGAACTCATGGAATAATGCAACTCGCTGTAGTAGCCGATGGTTTCCATAAAAAGTCTTTCTTCATCGCCAAGAACGATTGTACCGGCGGCGGCTTCAGCAAGTACACTTTCAGCATAGGCGCGCATAAGCGGCGTTAAATCGACAACGGCGGTTAAAGTTGCATTTTGGTTTTTGTCAACTGTCCACGTGCAAATTAAATCAGTTTTTCTTAAGGCTTTTTCCAAATTGCGGAAGTTTTTAGCGCGTTCAGCAATTTCATTTGAAGAAAGTCTGCCGGTATTATTTTTTTGGCTGTATTCGTTCAAACGTTCAGCAAGGTATTCGCCGTCCAAAGTTATATTGAAAATTTCTTGTGTATCAGTTTCACGGAAAATTTCTACTCTCTTAACGGCGTTTAAATTATCTTCAAGTACGCTCATACTGTTGGATTTTATAGCGTCAATAAAATCTGCCGGAATAATAGGCAATAAAAATCTGCTCCATCTGTTGTTGCGTTGCACGTACAATATCATTTCATTATTGCTGTGCGTCATATAGTATGGAATGTTGGTATTTGTAGTTTGATCTGTTTCAGGGTCGGTGTATTCCCAGTTAATATTGCCGCTCATTCTCATTGAATCGTCGCGCAAAATTTGCCCTTGCCCGTTCATATCGACGTGAAAAGTTGTACCGAAAAAAATAATCGTTTGGTCAAAAGTACGAACATCATTAGCTAATGAAAGATACGCCTGACGAAATTCAGCATTTGCATTATTGGGCGCGGCTAAGGCGTCACTTGCTCCAAAAAATAAAATACCACTCGCCGCTACTGCCGCCAATGTTTTTGACAGTTTACGGCTTTTCAACTTACTAAAAAAACTCATTACAAAAAACCTCCAAAAAAATTAATCATTACGAATAAAATCACGAATAGTCAACTTGCGCTTTTCAGAAATTTCCTTGATAGTTTCCGGCGTCATAGGCTCACCTACGCCCGCCAATGGAATTTCTATAGTGCTGTCTGATGAAATAATTGTGCCGTCTTGCGATTTTAAAATAACTTCAAGCGTATCACCCTCACGCATCGGGTCGGCGAAATCTGCAGGGTTGCCGTTGACTTTTATTTCAAAACCTACGCGGCTTTTAGGATTCGG
Organism: uncultured Selenomonadales bacterium; assembly: GCA_937901445.1. Classification (GTDB taxonomy): domain Bacteria; phylum Bacillota; class Negativicutes; order Selenomonadales; family Selenomonadaceae; genus Quinella. The sequence goes on along the minus strand of CALDHY010000052.1, from coordinate 34,170 downwards.
CGGCTTAAAATCAACTGCCAAAAGTGCGTCACTAACCGTAATATCCCGCCGTTCAAATTTCTTGTATTCAATCCTTGCGCCGTCATTAATCAGCGTGTTCAAATTGCCCGGTCTGCCGTTTATCATTAAATCTAAATCTGTTATCGTCGGTACAAAATATTCATCGCCGGAATAAAAAATTCTGACTGAAGCATTTATACCGGAAATATTTAAAACGTCTGAAACTTTCGGGCTGTCATTCGGAAAATATTCTATACTGTCGCCGTCGTGAACCGGCAAGGAAAGTTTAACTTCCATTTCGTTCATCAAAATTCGCGGCGTGCAAACGTAGCTTAAAGTTTTGCCGTTCAATCTGTAGCGGATTTTCTGCCCCGTCGGAGAATAGCCGGTTAATCTTAAAACTTCACCAATAGTTGCAGGCATTGAAATTCTTATATCGTCGCCGTCAACCAAAACTCTTGACATTAAACTGACTTCACCATTAACTATAACTTTTGCAGTAACTTCTTCTTCGACGCCGTTAACTTTAACTTTGAAACTCGGTAAATCTTCAATGACATCTTCAAGCTTAAGTACGGGCGTTACACCGTCCGCGCCGGGCTCAACTTCGATATGACAGTTATTTTCAAGCGGAGTTTCAAGGGTTGCCTCTTCGCCGTTGACAGTCAATTTGGCAACTTCGCCCATACTGCCGGGATAAAATTTCTTTTCGCCGTCAATGTGAATCATTAAACCAAGTCCGGGCTTGCCGTTCAATTTTCTAAGTTGTACGCCCGCGTTTAACAGAGCGTCGCTTACAGTTAATTTTTGGAAGTGGAACAATGCAAATTCTTCATTATTAACATAAACCGTCAAAAAGTGCAAAGTGTTAATCGTGGCAATTTTTAAAATACCGAGCGGCGTTACGGCGTCCGGCATAAAAAGTTCACGCGGAATATTTATAATACCGTCGATAATATCCGGCTTGCGAACACCAACGCGCATTTCCGGCATTTTCATAGCGGCGGCAACGTGTTTTGGAAGATTGGGCGTCAACGCGCCGCCACCTACCAACATAATTGCTTGCGGCGTTTCGTTTATGTTCAATTCTAAAATAGTTTTGGCAATTTCGCCCGCCAAATGTTGTACAGTTTCATCAACTGCAGAAATAATTTCCTGCGCGGTAAATTCGTGCGTCATTCCCAAAATATCAGTAAAAGTGCCGTCCTCGCCGCTTGCCGCTTTGCGCTTTACTTCCTCTGCAACGTTAAAATCCAACAAATATTTTTGCGAAAGAGTTTCAGTAACTTCATCGCCGGCTATTGGAACCATTCCATAGGCGATAACCGCGCCGCCCTTTGTAATTGCAACGTCGGAAGTTCCCGCGCCAATATCGACTAAAACTAAATTTAAATGACGCATTGTCGGCGGGATTAAAACATTTATTGCGGCGATTGGCTCAAGGGTAAGAGCGCACATATCCAAATTAGAATATCTTAAAGCACTTTGCATTGAGTCGATAACTTGACGCGGCAGGAAAGTTGCAATGACTTTAACTTTTGCAAGCCGCCCGCGTTGCCCTATCAAACTTTTTAAAGAAATACCGTCCAATTCGTAATTAATGACGCTGAAACCCACGCAGTAATAGCTTGTTTGTTCAGAAATTAGTTGAGAATTTGCAAGTTGCGCCTGCGCGAGTTGAACGCCTGCGAAGTCCAGATTATTTTGAATTTCAAGAGTAATTACGCCGCGCAATTCCATTTCAGCTTCAGCAGTCATTGTATAAAGGGCGCGCCCTGCCGCTGCCACTGCCGCGCTTGTAAGTTCGCCTACTTGATCTTCAAGGGTTGTACGAACTGAACTTAAAACGGCGGCTACTTGCGGCACGTCGTGAATTTGTCCGTCCAACATTGCGCGCGTTTTATGTTCCTCGCGGTGGGTTGCTATGATATTTAATTTGCCGTTTTTTTCCAATTCGGCAACAATCCCGATAACACTGCGCGTTCCAATATCCAGTGCAAAAATTTTTTCTTTTTTGCTTGTTTCAACTTTTGGCGTTTCAATTTTGGGCGTTTCAACTTTTGGAACTTCAACCGGCGGCGTTTCAATTTTTTTAGTGCGCGTGCGTTTTTGTTTTGGCTTTGAATCGGTTGCAGTTTCAGTTTTTTTTGTGCGTGTACGTTTGGGCTTTGCAGTATTTTCTGTTATTTCAGTTTCAGATTTTTTTGGGGGCATTAAATTTCACCTCGCTTGAGATTTTCAGATTGCAGTTATTGTACAATTTTAGAAAAATCTTTGCAACAAAAAAGCCCGTCAATTTTCGACGGGGTTATTTTTTTGAGTTCCTCGCGCAGATTTTTATTTCTTTGTGAACGTCAGGAAAGTTTGATTATTTTGAGCAAGCACGGAATAATCCGGCGTTTGAATTTCTGTTACAGAAAATTTTTGCTCGGTAATTTTTGAAAGTTGCGGTTCATCTGAAATAAAATTATTGTCTTCAAACAAATTTAAAGTTTTGGAATAGGTTTTAGTGCCGCTTGAATCAGTAACTGTAATTTTTTTGCCCTTACCTTTTTGTACAGTCAAAGAGCCGTTGCCAATGCTAAAGATAACATTCTTTCCGCTGTAAGTAGTTTTTGAAATTTTGCCGTTTTCAATTTTAATTTTATCGCCCGCCGTGTAGTCCGTGATTAAATCGTTACCGCCGCTGTAAATGAAAACGTCCGCGCCCTTACCGCCGGTTAAAATGTCATCGCCGTTACCGCCTGAAAGTGTATCGTTGCCAGCGTCGCCGTAAAGTTTATCATCGTCGTTTTCACCAAACAAAGAATCATTGCCCGCTCCGCCGTACATTGTATCATTACCTGCGCCGCCGTAAATTTTATCTTCACCCTTGCCGCCCTTGAGTGAGTTCTCCGCCGCTGTTCCAAAAATATTAATATCTTGCAAAAGTGCAGACGCGTTTACTTTCGTTGTTGTTGAAAGAAAATCGCTCAAATTTATTTGGCTACCGATAAATTTTTTGGAGGCAGTAATTGTAATTCTTTTTGAATCATATTTTAAATTTGAATCAAGCGGCGCATAGGAAGTATTGCCAAAGAAAATTCTCTCAGTAGTGTTGCCGCTGTCGTCAACGAAAGTAATAACTTTATCTTTTACGCCTTTTACAGTAACATTGCCCGTATCTGTTGTTAAAATCACATTTGAGCCGCTGACTGTCGAACTTGTATAATTAATTTTCAGTTTATCTTCGCCGGTTTTATAATCAGTAATAAAATCGTTGCCGCCGCCATAAATAAAAGCATCTGTACCCGCGCCGCCGGTTAAGGTATTTTCGCCAAGTCCGCCGCTGATTGTATCCGCCCCTTTGCCGCCTTTGATACTGTTGTTTGAATTGTTACCGATAATTTCTACAGTTTGAGTTTTGGCTAATCCGGAGGCATTAACTTTTGTAAAAGTTTCGGCGTAATCTTCAAGGTGAACATTTTGAGCTTTAAATTTATTGCTGATAGTCAAAATGGTTTTACTTTTATCAGCAGTCATTCCGGTCGGCATAATGTCAATATCTGTTCCAGTTATGTTGAGCTTTTTATCTTTGGCGTCGTACAAAGTTATCGAACCGCTACCAACTATAATTTTTACGTCGTCGCCGTCAAATTGGGGTGTATAATCACTTTTATTAATACGAATTTGATCATTTGAATCATAACCGAAAATTTCATCATCGCCGTCGCCGTTATTATAAAAAATAATATTTGAAGTTCTTGTCTGATCAATAAAAATAACATCGTCGCCCGCGCCGCCGTCGATTGAGTTTGCGGCGTTCGATTTTTTCTTAGACTTACCGTCACCAATCCAAATATAATCATTTCCTGCTTCACCAAGAATATAATTGCCGCTTGCTGGATTTTTACTATCGCCGAAAATATCAATTTGATCATCGCCTAAGCCGCCGTGAATTTCGTTTGACGAGCCATATAAAGCGATATGGTCATTGTCGTTGCCGCCGTCAATGTATTGCTGATTTGTTCCTTCGGCGCAAAATATAAGGTCATTTCCAACGCCGCCATAAATATTAGTTTTTGACGCCTTGTTATTGATGGAATCATTCCCAGCCCCGCTATAAATATTTCTACCGTCTTTGGTATTTTCCATGTAGCCATTTTCATCGCCGTTTAGGTTTGGGTCGGTGTATTGATTGAGGAAAACTAATTTTACAAAATCGCCGAAAAGCTCCATATAATTTTTACCGCCGGTAGACATTCTTTGAACTTTGCTTACATCGCCGCCGGTTATCCAAGTTCCAAAACATTCACCAAGATAAACCAAATTTGTAGCTGTTGAAGATAAAAATCCAAATGCCACGTCATCTAATCCAAATGTAGCTGTACCGTAGAACCCTTTCAAGCCTGCGCTGAAAGCATCGGTCCATTTGTCTTTAATTGCCTGAGAATCTTTCAAACCGTCAATCTGATATTTTTCGGCACTTTCAAAATATTGTATGCCACCCGTAATAATCCCAACTGCGCCTGCAACGAGTAAATTTGCTTTAAGCGCGTTGGCACTCAATTTTTGCCCCATAGGTTGTTCTTTCAGCCACTTTGCGAATTTCGTATTTTCCAACAAAGTTGAAGTGCTGAATTGTCTGATGGTATTGTTTGCAGTTTGTAAAGCATTAGATACCAATTCAACAATTTCTTTAGGCTCTACGCCGTCGGTTAAAGAAATGATACTGGCAACAGTACTAAGCACAGGCGCGGCAAGTGAACCGATTAAACCGGCTTTTTTAAATCTGCCAGTTAATTCGCTGATATTGGAAGTAACACTTGCAACATGAGCACTTATGTCTGTAGCTTTGTTTGCAATTTCTGTAACTGTTAATTTGCCGCTTGAAATTTGTATACCTGCATCAATTATTGAACTGATGTCAAATAACGCGCCCAAGCCGCTATTAAATGCCTCACGGTGGGTATTTTCAATTTTTATTTTATCGCCGTTTGCGTCAACGTCAAAAACTTTAATTTTGTTTCCAGCGTGATCCAGCGCGTAATTTCCGTATAAATCTCTCAAATAATGAAACTGATATTTTATGTGGAAATTTTTATCACGCGCATATTTTGTCAATTCACCAAACCATATAGGGGTATCGTCGTTGTAAAAACTGCCAACAAGTTGAATAAAGTGTGAAATATCGGTAAAAGTTATTTTGCCTGTTTCCTCATCTACAATTTCAATTTTTTTATCGCCCTCGATGAGGCTTTTCAATGATTCTAAAGTTTCAAGATTTTCTTTGAGAGTAGCGGCTTTTTCAGAAGTGCTAAGTCCTTTAAAAAGATTTATAACTTCAAGCGTTGTTTCTTCGTCAATTTCAACTTCTTCCTCCGATATACTGTCCCATTCACAAATTAATCCAAAATTTTCTTTTCCTGAAAAACTATCGTAATATCCACTTGAATTTTGATCATTCCAACTTCCAAAAGGATTTCTATAACTATACGGCTTATAAAACATCATTAAAGCATTTTCGGTAATTCCACCGTTACCATTATTCGGCTCCCCAATTCCCCAATGAGTATAGCTGAAATTTTCGCCGGTTACCCATTGCCATTTATTATTACTGTCTTTATAACCACCGAGCCAATAGCAATTTTTTATACCTTCTTCAGTAAGTAAATCCTCAATAAATGACTGTTCGCTTGAATCCGTGATTGTTACTAAATGTCCGCCTAATTTTTCACAAATTTCTTTTGCTTCTTCCCACGTTGTGTTAAAAGTTGAATAAACTTTGTAGTAATGCCCATTGTAATAATAGGCGTCGGACGGAATATTTTTTAACATTTCTTCTTCCGTAGCCATAATTATCATCTCCTTACCCAAATTAGCCCATTCAAATAAATTATTCCAATTTATTATACCCCCCCCCAGATTGGTCTTGTCAAGGTATAGTTTCATTTTTAATCAAATTTTAATGTTTCAAAAATACATTAGACAATCCGCCGCAAATTTGGTAATATGAAAAAAAAAATTTAAGGAAGGGAAAAAAATGAATACGCAATCAGTTAAGGGAAAAATTTTAATTTTGGTTATTCCAATAGTTGTAATTGGTTTAATTGTAATGAGTGGCGTTATCTTCAACTATGTTAAATCTGCCTTTGAACAACAGATTCTTGAAAGCAGCATGAACAACACGACCGAAGTTGGCGACGGCGTTTCAGAGTGGCTCGACAAGCGAATGATGGAAACGCACGAAACAGCCTCAACGCCAATAGCTAAAACGGTAAACGCTGAACTTTTAAACCAAAATAATATTTATCGTTTTGAACTTATGACAAAACGTTATCCCGGAGTTTATGACAGCGTAAGCTGGGGACCTTTCGACGGCTCCGGCGTTTTGTACGGCTGGACTGCCAACGGCTTTAAAGAAATGCAAAACGCCGATAAAGCGTGGTACAAGCAAACAATGACGGGCGCGCAGGATTCCTTTATGTCAAGCCCTGTAATTTCGCAGGCAACCGGTAAAATTATTGTAAACTCAATCGCCCTTGCAAAAAATGACGCAGGGCAACCTGTAGCAATGGTTTTAGCGGCTATTTACGTTCAATCCGTTATGGATAAAGTTCAAGATTTTAAACTTGGTCACAAAGGTTACAGCCTGTTAGTTTCAAAGGAAGGCATTTATATTGTCAACCCTGACGAAGATGCAATTATGAAAAAGAAAATCACTGAAGAAGATGATAAATCGCTTGCCGAACTCGGAAATAAAATGTTGAGCGGCGAAAGCGGCGTTTATCATTTCACTTCAAAGAGCGGCGATAAAATGGTTGCCTTTTTCACGCCAATACAATCAACCGGCTGGGGTATGGCAACTTTAGCCTTTGAGGATGAACTTTTTCAACCCGTTACAAGTATGTTGACGATTATGATTATAATTTCAATCGTACTTTTGGTTTTAATTTCCGGCGGAATTTGGGTAACAGTCAACAAAGTTATGAGTCCTTTAGGTTTAATGATGGACGAAATGAAATTCTTATCGCAGGGCGATTTCAGAGACAGACCGTCAAATATTGATTCAAAAGATGAATTGGGCTTACTTGCTCAAGCCGTGCGCGAAATGCGGCAAGGCGTTTCAAAAGTTATGCGCTCGGTTAATAATTCGGCTGAAAGTTTGGCAGGCAGTGCTGAAGAATTGAACGCCACAACCGAACAATCTTCATTGGCGGCTAATCAAGTCGCGCAGTCCATCGTTAAAGTTGCTGAAGGTACAAGCAAGCAACTTGATGCCGTAAATTTCACAACTGATGCTATTGAAGTTTTAAATGATTCAATTCAATCAATGGCGGCGGACGCAAATAACGCGGCGGCTAAAAGTCTTGAGGCGTCAAATATCGCACGCGAAGGCGAAGTTACACTCAAAAACGCTATTGAACAAATGAATAAAATTGAGCGCACGTCTCATCAAACTGCAGAATCTGTTATGACGCTCGGCGAAAATTCCCAAAAAATCGGGCAGATTGTCAGTACAATTAGCGGTATTGCCGAACAAACAAATTTGCTTGCACTTAACGCGGCGATTGAGGCGGCGCGCGCAGGTGAACAAGGGCGCGGCTTTGCAGTCGTTGCTGATGAAGTCAGAAAACTTGCCGAAAGTTCACAAGAAGCGGCGCACCAAATTTCAGATTTAATCAAAGTTACGCAGGAAGATACTCATAAAGCTATTGCTGATATGGAAGCCGGCAATGAATCCTTCAAAGTCGGCGCAGAAAATATCGTTTCAGTCGGTGAAGCCTTCAAGAAAATTACTGATATTGTCGAAAAAGTAAGTTCACAAATGCAAGAAATTTCTGTCTCAACGCAGGCAATGGCAAGCAACGGCAAAGAAATTGTTGAAAACGTTCGTACCATTGGAGACGCCAGCAAGACTGCCGCTGAAGAAGCTGAAACTGTCAGCGCGGCAACCGAAGAACAAACTGCCTCTGTTCACGAAATAGCCAATGAAAGCGAAAGACTTTCACAAATGGCTAACGAACTTCAACAGGAGGTCAGAAAATTTAAAGTCTAAAATAAAAAATCCCCGTTTTTTCACGAGGTTAAGTCGCCATTCGTGGCGGCTTTTTTTATTTGAAAAATCAACCTTTGAATTTGTGCCGCGTTGCAGTATCTTCAAAACAAAAATAATCAGGGCGGTGCCGCGATTCAGTGTATTCAAATTGAACGCCGTCGCCGTTGAAAACCCGCCCGCTGATTATCGCCAAACAATTATAATCGTCAAGCTCCAAATATTTTTTGTCTTCAGACGTGGCAAGCTCGGTAGTCATTTTGCGCTTGCTTGTCATTATTTTCATCTTGAGTACATTTTCAAGATAATCATAAATCGAATTTGTAGCAATTTCCTCTGTCAAGCCGTGCGTGGCTGATATGAGGAAATAATTTTTGTCGAAAATTAAAGCCTTGCCGTTGACATAACGAACGCGCCGCACGTCATACAATGCCGCTCCAACTTTAAAACCTGTTCGCTCGGAAATTTCTTCGTCGGCAATTATTTCTTCAAGCTTTACAACTTTTGTAGCGAAAGATAGGCTCTGCAATTTCAAGCGTGGTTTACAGCGGAATTACGGGCGATTTCCGCGTTATTTTTGGAGCGATTTTCGACTTTGTATACGCGCCGTTTGTTATTACCGGTTTGCACCATATGACGAACGCGATAATTGCACTTTCAAACATTGCGCAGGGCTCGGCAGTTTTGGCGATGATTTATTTGCAACGCGGCAACCAAGAGGCTCAAGAAGTCAACGTTCCGGCGTGGGTATCCTGTTATTTGGGCGTTACTGAACCTGCGATTTTTGGTGTCACGCTTAAAAACTTTTTCCCGTTTATCTGCGCAATGACAGGCTCGGCTTGCGCGGCGGTTGTCTGCGTTTCAACAGGTACAACGGCTAATGCTATTGGTGTCGGCGGTATTCCGGGTATTTTGTCAATGCAGGCAACTTCAATGCCAACTTTCGCACTTGCAATGCTTGTGGCTATTGTTGTACCGTTTATTTTAACTGTAGCTGTAGGCAAGAAAAAAGGCGTTGATAAAGCGGCTCAAATTGCACAACAGGAAGCCGAAATGGCGGCGGCGGCTGAAGCGGCTAATGCAGAAGCCGAAGCTAATCTTGTAAGCGAAAACGAATTTAAAGCGTACCTCGACGGCGAAGTTATCAGCTTGAAAGAAATTGGCGACGGCGTATTTTCTGAAGGAATGGTAGGCGACGGCTTGGCGATTAAACCGGCTAATGAAACTGTTTGTGCGCCCGTTTCCGGCAAAGTTACGGTTTTAATGCAAGATTCTAAACACGCGGTAGGAATGACACTTTCAAACGGCATTGAAATTTTAATTCACGTCGGAATTGATACAGTTTCAATGCAGGGCGACGGCTTTGAATATCTTTGCAAAGTTGGAGACGTTGTAAAAGCCGGTACACCTTTGCTAAAATTCAGCAAGGCGAAAATTAAAGCGGCAGGTCATCCCGATACAGCGGTTTTTGTAGTTACCAATCCCAACGGCGTTAATTTTAAATTTAACAGCGGTATGAAGGCTAAAACCGGCGAAACTGTCATTGCCGGTTACTGAAATTTTTCAAACGATAGTAATTGCCCTGTAAGCAGCCCTCCCTGATCTTATGGGGCAATTATCCTGATAAAATAGATTTGAGTGTTGAAATTGAAAAATGTTGCATTAATTACCGGCGCGTCAAGCGGATTGGGAAAATCTTTCGCCGAAATTCACGCAAAACGCGGCGGAGATTTGGTTATTGTTGCAAGGAGTACCGACAAACTTAACGAATTGAAAAAATTGTTGGAAGAAAATTTCAAAGTCAACGTGTACGTTTTGCCGAAAGATTTATCAAAAATTGACGCGGCTGAAGAAATTTACGACGAACTTAACCGCGAAAAAATTCCGGTAGATTATTTGATTAACAATGCCGGACTCGGCGGGCAAGGTTATTTTCATGAGCGTACAATGGATCAAGATTTAAATTTGATAATGGTTGACATTATCGCTTTAACGAAACTTACAAAAATATTCCTGCGCGACTTTGTGAAACGCGGCAGCGGCAAAATTTTATGTAACCGCGCTAAGTAAGGGAATTTGGCAGGAAATTCAAGATACGGGCGGAATGAACACCGGCTTTGCAAAGGCGTCGAATTTGGAAAATACAAATTTGGCAAAGGCAATGACATTTTCGCCTGACGTGGTCGCGCAGGACGGGTACGAGGCAATGTTACGCGGCGATATGGAAGTAACTTCAAAATTGACAGTAGAGCAGTTGAAATGGTTTAAAACCGTACCGACAACGCCAAAAGAAATTTTATTGAAACAACTTTTTGAAATGCAGAAGTAAGCTATTGTAAGGAGGTTTTAAAATGAAATTTAGCGATAAGGTCGTTTATCAGATTTACCCAAAATCTTTTTACGATTCAAACGGCGACGGACTCGGCGATATTCGCGGGATTATTGAAAAACTTGACTACATTAAAAGTTTGGGCGTCGATTATATTTGGACAACGCCCTTTTACCCTTCGCCACTCAAAGACGGCGGCTACGATATTTCAGATTATACGGCGATTGATCCGCGTTTCGGTACAATGGAAGATTTTAACGAATTGGTAAAAGCTGCCGCCGAAAAAGGGCTTAAAATTATGCTTGATATGGTACTTTGTCATACTTCCTACCAACATGAATGGTTTCAACGTGCACTTGCAGGCGAAGAAAATTATCAACGCTATTACATTCTGCGCGACGGGCGCGGACAAGGTGAACCGCCTACAAATTGGCAATGTGCATTTGGCGGCAGCGCGTGGGAATATGTACCGCGCTTAGAGAAATGGTATTTACACTTGCACGACGTCAGCCAGCCGGATTTAAATTGGACTAATCCTAAAGTGCGTGAAGAACTTGCAAACGTTGTAAAATTTTGGAAAGAAAAAGGCGTTGCCGGTTTTCGTTTTGACGTAATAAATTTAATTTCAAAGCCGGAAATTTTTGAAGATGATACTGAAGGGCTCGGCAGAAAACTTTTTGCGGACGGAATACACGTTCACGAATATTTGAGCGAACTTGTAAAAAATTCAGGAATTGACGGTATGATAACCGTAGGCGAAATGGCGTCAACTGATTTAAAAAATTGTTTGCTGTACACGCGCCCCGATTCTCACGAATTGTCAATGAGTTTCAGTTTTCATCATTTGAAAATTGACTACAAAAACGGCGATAAATGGTCTTTAATGGACGCCGATATTTCCGCGCTGAAAAAAATTTTTGAAGAATGGCAAGTCGGAATGACTGAAAACAACGGCTGGAACGCTGTATTTTGGTGCAACCACGATCAACCGCGCGCAGTTTCACGTTTCGGCGATGATAAAAAATATTGGAAAGAATCAGCAAAAATGTTGGCGGCTGCAATTCACTTAATGCGCGGTACGCCCTACATTTATCAGGGTGAAGAAATTGGAATGACGAACGCAAAATTTAATTCAATCGAACAATACCGCGACGTTGAAAGTTTGAATTACTATAAAATCCTGCGCGAGGGCGGCAAGTCTGAAACAGAGGCTTTAAAAATAATTGGCGAGCGTTCCCGCGACAACGGACGTACTCCAATGCAATGGAGCGCAGAAAAATTCGCCGACTTTTCGACTGTTGAACCGTGGATTTCTTCACCCGCAAATTACAAAACTGTCAACGTTGCCGCTGAAGAAAAAGATTCTGATTCAATTTTAAATTTTTATAAAATGTTGGTAAAATTCCGCAAAGAAAATAAAATCGTGCAGGACGGCGATATTAAATTTTTTGAACGTGAAAATAATGACGTTATCGCTTACCGGCGCACTTTGGGCGATGAAAAATTAATCGTAATTTGTAACTATCGCGGCGAAAATGTCAACTTGACTGAAGGCAACCTTTCAGAATATGTTGCTGACGGCTACAAAAAAATTTTCGGCAACTATGAAGGGCTTGCAGATAATTTGCGCCCGTTTGAAGTCGTGGTCTTCCATAAATAAAAAAATCGCCCTAAGCAGGCGATTATAAAATTACCAATAAAAAATTTTTAGGTTTTAAATTCTGTCAACAATCGCTTGAGTTATTTCAGCCGTTGAACATTTTTTTAAGCCGTCTTTATAAATATCGCCGGTGCGGTAACCATCGGCAAGCGTTTTATCAATAGCTGCTTCAATCGTTTGAGCGGCTTTTTCTTCGTTTAAGCTGTACCTCAACAACATAGCCGCGCTAAGAATTTCTCCAATAGGATTGGCAACGCCTTTACCGGCAATATCAGGAGCCGAGCCCGCTATTTGTTCATAAAAGCCTGTAGTTCCTTCACCGAGAGACGCGCTGGGCAATAAACCGAGCGAGCCGCCAATAGCTGCAAATTCATCACTCAAGATATCGCCAAACATATTTGAAGTTACGATAACGTCAAATTGCGTGGGATTAATTGCAAGTTGAGCCGCGCAGTTGTCAACATACATTGAATTTAAAGTTACGTCGGGATAATCTTTAGCTGTTTCATTAACAACGCGCCGCCAAAGTCTGGAACTTGCCAAAACGTTTGCCTTGTCAACTGAAGTAACTTTTTTTCTGCGTTTTCGCGCAGATTCAAATGCAAGCTTTACAATCCTTTCAATTTCAGGCACGCTGTAAATTTCAGTATCCCACGCGCGCTCCACGCCGTCAACAGTTTCACTTTCGCAACGTTCGCCAAAATAAATACCGCCGACAAGTTCACGTACAATTAAAATATCTGCGCCGCGTACAATTTCCGGTTTAAGCGGGGAGCCGTCAATTAAAGCATCGTAAATTTTGACAGGGCGCAAATTTCCATACAAGCCTAATCCTTTCCTCAAGCCGAATAAAGCTTTTTCAGGGCGTTTTGAAACTTCGATATTATCCCATTTTGGACCTCCAACCGCGCCAAATAAAATTGCGTCAGCCGCCTTGCAAGCGTCAAGAGTTTCAGCAGTCAAAGGCTCGCCGTATTTATCATATGACGCGCCGCCCGCGTCCCTGTAGTCAAATTCCAAGCCGATTTTAAATTTTTCGTCAATCTTTTTCAAAACTGCAACGGCTGAACCGGTAATTTCTTTGCCGATGCCGTCGCCGGGTATTACAATAATTTTCTTCATTAAATTTGCTCCTTTACCGCAAAAATTTTTTTTGTTAAAATTATATCATACTTAGCAAAGAAAGGCGATTGATTATGAAAAAAATTACCGTGCAACACATTTCAGAAATTATGAATCGACTTGCGCCGCGTCAACTTGCTGAAGAATGGGATAACCCCGGCTTGCTTGTCGGCAGTTTTGATTCTGAAGTTGAAAAAATTTTCGTCTGCCTTGACGTAACGGATGAAACTGTAAAAGCCGCCGTCGATTTTGGCGCAAATTTAATTATTGCGCACCACCCGCTGATTTTCCGCGCAGTAAAAAATTTCCGCACAGATTTACCGCTCGGCAGAAAATTACAAACTTTGATTAAAAATGATATTTCGGTTTTCGCCGCTCATACAAATTTGGACAGCGTGCAAGGCGGCGTTAATGACGTACTCGCGCAGAAATTAAATCTTGTTGACGTTAAAACTTTTGACGAAGAAAATTTTACTTTAGGCAGAATTGGTAAACTTCCCGAAAAAATGACGGCTAAAGATTTTGCACAATACGTCAAAAAAAGTTTGAATTGCGAAAGTGTACGGCTTGTTGAGGCGGGCGATTTTCTTGTTGAAAAAGTTGGAATTTGCGGCGGCGCGGGCAGTGATTTAATTTCAAAGGCAAAATTTCACGGCGCGCAGGCGTTCGTTACGGGCGATTTAAAATATCACGAAGCGCAAAACGCGGCTGAAATTAAAATTCACGTTGTGGACGCCGGACACTTTGCCACAGAATTTCCAATAGTTCACGTACTTGCTGAAATGTTGGCGGCTGAATGTGAAAAACTTTCCTACAAAATAAAAATCGCAGAAGATACAATCTCCCGCGACGTTTTTAGTGTGGTAGTGTGATAGTGGTGTAGTGCGGTAGTGAAAACTATACTACTACCACACTATCCAACTATTCCGCTATCAGCCTTTTTTATAGCGTTTATTGAATTTCTCGATACGCCCGCCAGCTTTCACGTCACGTTGACGCCCTGTAAAGAAAGGATGGCACTTGGAGCAAACATCTACGCGCAATTCTTTTTTTGTGGAGCCGGTTTTAAAAGTATTGCCGCAACCGCAAATTACAGTTGCCTCAAAATATTTCGGATGAATTTTATCTTTCAAAATGAACACCTCAAATTCAAAAAAGTTGACGCACAAATAGTGCAAGGTGTATTATACACGTTGCCAAAAATATTGGCAAGATTTTTTATTGGAAAATTTAAAGGAGTTAAAAATAAATGGAATTAGGAAGTTTTCGTTGCAGTTTATGTGGACGCCGCGTCAAAGTTCAAAGTCAAGCTGACGCGCCAATTTGGGACCCCAATACCGGTTTTGGCGTTTGCAAACACTGTATCAAGCAACTTTATCACTTTATTGAAGAAGACGAAAAATCTAAAATGTTTTCCTCAAAAAGGACTTTCGCAGATACGCTCGGTGAACTTTTGGAAAAGAATAAACCGCACGTTATCAAAGAATACCTTGACAAATTTATTATTAAACAGGAACGCGCCAAAAAAATTCTTTCGGTTGCCGTGTACAATCACTACAAGCGCATGAAGTACGGACTTGATAACGCCGGTACTGATGAAGAAATTGACAAGTCTAACGTTATTATTTTGGGACCGACCGGCTGCGGCAAAACTGCGCTTTTAAGTCATCTTTCAAAATTGTTGGATATTCCTTTTGCCGTAACTGACGCCTCAAGCTTGACGGAGGCGGGATTTGTCGGCGCAGATGTTGAAGTTGCCGTAAGAAATTTATATTACGCGGCAGGGCAGGATATTGAAAAAACTGAACACGGGATTATTTACCTTGACGAGTTCGACAAAATAGCGCGTAAGTCCGGCGAAAATAATTCAATCACAGCAGATCCCGGACATGAAGGCGTACAGCAGGGACTTTTGAAAATGTTGGAAGGCAGCGTTGTAGAATTTACTGCACGCGGGCAACGCAAACACCCTGAAGCTCCAACTATCAAAGTTGACACGCGCAATATTTTATTTATCGTAGGCGGCGCGTTTGTCGGTATTGATAAAATCGTTGCAAAACGTATCAGAAAAGGCGAATCAAGCTTAGGTTTTGGCGTCGATATTCCGCCTAAAGAAGATTCTGACGAAAAATTTAATGAACTGATTCACCAAGTGCGCCCTGAAGATTTAATGAAGTACGGGATTATCCCTGAAATTATCGGACGCCTGCCGGTAATTTGTACGCTTGAAACTTTGGATGAACATTCACTGTTAAGAATTTTAACCGAACCGAAAAACGCTCCCGTCAAACAATATCAAAAACTTTTGGCGATGGATAACGTTCAACTTGAATTTGAAGAGGCGGCACTTTTAGCCGTTGCGAAAAAAGCCATTGAACGTAAAACCGGCGCGCGTTCACTCAAGGGAATTATTGAAGATACAATGCTTGACGTTATGTTTGATATTCCAAAATCTGACGCGCCGCGCAAAGTCATTGTTACTGAAGAATGTATTAATAACGGCGCGGAACCTAAAATTATTTACCTTGAGGAAGAAAATCAACCCGCCTGATTTAAGTTATAAAATTTCTGCAAACTAAAAACCGCCCCGTTTTTGGAGCGGTTATTTTTTTTGTTGCGCAAAAGTTTTACCAACCGCGCTCAATGTAGCCGTTGCTTACGTAAACTCTCACAGGTACATTTCGACCGCTGGAACTTAAACTGAGATAATAAGTTGAATTGTCGTCTAATGGAGAATAATAGGTAGATTCGCCGGGTTTAAGAGGTAGAGGCATAGAATGTCCTATTTTAATTGTTACAGTAGCATTGCCCGTATTTTCAAAATCCACTCTGACAGATGAACTTTTGCCGGTAATGATTCCGGCTCTGTACTCTGAAGAATTTGCATACAGCAAAGTTGTGCTTGCATCTGCAATAGAAACAAAAGTAATTGCCGAAATAAAAAAATTTTTGCTCTGTCAATAATTTTTAATTGAATTTTAATAAATAAAAAAATCCCCGCTCGCGCAGGGAAGAAAATTAAAATCGTTTACAGATTATTTTTCAAGAGAAATTTTTGGGGCAAAGGTAAAATTCTTGCCGTCAAAATCCAATTCGACTGTATCGCCGTCTTTAATTTCAGCGGCGATAATTTTTTTGCTAAGTTCAGTTTCGACAGTATGAGTTAAAAGGCGGCGAAGTGGACGCGCTCCAAAATTCGGATCAAAGCCTTTCGACGCCAACGCCTCAACCGCTTTATCTGTCCACGTCAAAGTAATATTCGTTTGCTTTTCAAGGCGTGCATTTAAATTTTTCAACAAAATTTCGGCAATAGCTTTAACTTGTTCCTTAGCCAAAGATTTAAATACAACAATATCATCGACGCGGTTAAGAAATTCGGGGCGGAAATAATTTTTCAGCATATCTTTAATAACAGTTTCAGCCTCTTGAAAATCTTTGTTGGTAATAAAACCGATTTTCGCCCGCTGTAAAATTTCTTGAGAACCCAAATTGCTTGTCATAATGATAACGGTATTTTTGAAGTTGACAACGCGCCCTTTGCCGTCAGTCAATCTGCCGTCGTCAAGAATTTGCAAAAGTACGTTGAAAACGTCGTGATGCGCTTTTTCAATTTCGTCAAGCAAAATTACGCTGTAAGGGCGGCGGCGTACAGCCTCCGTAAGTTGCCCGCCTTCTTCGTAACCAACATAACCGGGAGGCGCGCCGATTAATCTTGCAACAGTATGTTTTTCCATGAATTCCGACATATCAACGCGAATCATACTGCGTTCATCGTCAAAAAGTGCCTCTGCCAAAGTTTTTGCAAGTTCGGTTTTACCTACGCCGGTAGGTCCCAAAAAGATAAATGAACCTATTGGGCGGTTAGGGTCTTTGATACCTGCGCGAGCGCGTAAAATTGCTTCGCTTACAACTTTAACGGCTTCATCTTGCCCGACAACGCGCTGATGTAAAGTGTCTTCAAGGTGTAAAAGTTTTTCACGTTCGCCCGTCATCATTTTGGTAATTGGGATGCCCGTCCAGCGGCTTACAACTTTTGCAATATCTTCTTCGCCGACTTCTTCTTTCAAAAGGCGCTCGCCCTTGTTATGCTCGGCAATTTCTTTTTCAACATTTTGCAAAGTTTTCATAAGTTCGGGAAGTTTGCCGTATTTCAATTCAGAAAGTTTTTGTAAATCATAGGCACGTTCAGCCGCCGCCATTTCGTTATTAACGTCGTCAATTTCCTTTTTAATCGCACGTACGCGCAGGATTGATTGTTTTTCAGCTTCCCATTTGTCGCGCAGGACTTTTTCTTCAGCTTGCAATTTTTCAATTTCAGCCGTGATAGAATTTAATTTTTCTTTAGACGCGGCGTCAGTTTCTTTTTTGAGTGCTTGCACTTCAATTTCAAACTGCATAATTTTTCGGCGCGTTTCGTCGATAGGCGCGGGAAGTGATTCTATTTCGGTACGGAGTTTCGCCGCCGCTTCATCAACCAAATCTATTGCCTTGTCCGGTAAAAATCTGTCAGAAATATATCTGTCAGAAAGTGTTGCCGCCGCAACCAACGCCGCGTCCCTGATTCTTACGCCGTGATGAACTTCATAGCGTTCTTTCAAGCCGCGCAAAATTGTAATTGTATCTTCAACAGTTGGTTCGCCTACCATAACAGGCTGAAAACGTCTTTCAAGCGCAGTATCTTTTTCAATATATTTTCTGTATTCGTTCAAAGTTGTTGCACCGATACAGCGCAATTCGCCACGCGCCATCATTGGCTTTAACAAATTGCCCGCGTCCATTGCGCCTTCAGCTTTTCCCGCGCCAACAACTGTATGAACTTCATCAATAAAAAGTAAAATTTGCCCGTCAGATTTAACAATTTCTGCAAGTACGCTTTTCAAACGTTCCTCAAATTCGCCTCTAAATTTTGCGCCGGCAATTAACGCGCCCATATCCAACGCGTACAAAGTTTTATTTTTCAGTGATTCGGGAACATCGCCCGCTACAATTCGCCGCGCCAATCCTTCAACAATAGCAGTTTTGCCGACGCCCGGCTCGCCAATTAAAACAGGATTATTTTTTGTACGACGGCTTAAAATTTCAATCGTACGCCTAATTTCTTCATCACGCCCGATAACAGGGTCAAGTTTGCCTGCGCGAGCGGCTTGAGTTAAATCCCTGCCGAATTTATCCAAAACTTGATAAACTTCTTCGGGATTTTCAGAATTTACGTTTTGGCGGCGATTTTTCTTTACAGAATCTCGAATTTTATCCGGCGTCAATTTAAATTCTTTAGCTATAGCTTGAACTTCCGCGCTGCCGTCTGAAACCAACGCCAAAAGTAAATGCTCCGTGCTTATGTATTCGTCGTGCATTGACTTTGAATATTCGTTAGCTTTACCAATTACGCGAGCCAAATCGACGCCCATTGACAATCGCTCTTGCCCTTTGACTGAAGGAATTTTATTTAATTCCGCCTCCAGCTTAACTTTCAACATTGGTAAATCTGTTTGACATTCGGTAAAAATCGTCAACATTAAACCTTCCGGCTCTTTAGCCAATGCCAACATCAAATGCAATGAATTAAATTCTTGATGATATTTCATTGCCGCCAACTGTTGAGCCGCTTGCATCGCTTGCATTGCCTTCGTTGTAAATTTTTCGTTTGCCATTTATATCAACTCCAATTTTTTCGATTTGCCTTTTTGACATTGGCTATATTATCACGAAAATTTTTAAATGTCAATAAGTCGAATTTTTAAAGCTGATTAATAAAATCTTGAATTTCTTTGAATGAATCAACGCTGTCTTGCAATTCCGGCAACATTAAAGCAAAATCGTGCGGCATTTCCGGGTAAATCGTCAAAGTAACTTTCACGTTGTCAGCCGCCGCCTTTTTGGCAAGTTCAATACATTCATCTAAAAGCAATTCGTAGCCGCCGACTTGAATAAGCATTGGCGGCAAATTTTTTAAATCTGCGTAAATTGGCGAAAGGCGCGGGTCTTTTAACTTGTAACCCTTTGCATACGCGGGTTTTCTTACGGCGTCAAAAAGTGCCGTGCCTTTGCCCAAAACTAAATCGCGGGTTTCATTATACTTTCTTGAAGGAAAATTCGTAGTCATAGCTGCCCACGGCGATACTAAAATATTTAATTTCGGTTGCGGAAGATTATTTTCTTTCAGATACAGTGAAAGTGCAAGAGCCAAATTACCGCCCGCAGAATCGCCTACAACGATTATATTTTCTGCCGGTATATTTTTACTCAAGATGAATTGATAAGCCCTTACAGCGTCATTCAGCGCGTCAGGGAAGGTATTTTGAGGCGCAATTCGATAATCAATCATATAAACTTGCGCGGCGTCTGCAAGCACGCCTTGAATTATCCCCAAATTCCTGTGTCCGTTTCTAAGCGGCAAAACGTAACCGCCGCCGTGAAGTTGCAAAACAACTCTTTCAGTTTTGGCGTTGGGATTTTCCAAAACTTCAACCGGTAAGCCGTCAAGATTAAATTTTTCAAAATTCCAGCCTTCGGGAACTTCAAATTGCGGCGGTGTAATTTTTGTACCCGGCGCGGGGTGAAACAGCGCGTTCATTTTTTCGGCAATGTAATTTTGTTTAGCCGCGCCTTCAAGTTGTAAGCCGGTTTCCGGCAAAGTCCACGCTTCAGCCGCAATTACTGCTGAAAAATTTATCAGTACTAAAATTGCCGCCAAAAGTTGTAAAATTTTTTTGTTCATAAAAATTCTCCTTTCAAATTCTGTTAAAAATTTTTTGCCACGCTTCATAATTTAAAAAACTTTCTTCAGCTAAATTTTCAAGTTGCAAAAATTTTTCGTAAGACAAACTGAACGCCAATAAATTTTTGTCGATAAATTTTCTTGCTGAAGGATCCGTCAAGCCTACGTAACAGAAATTTTCGTCGGTTGCAGGGTACAAAAAAATTTGCGCACAGCCCGCGCCGAATAAAATTTTTACGGCGTCATTTTGCGGCGAATCGTAATTTGCAAGTGTTACAAGCCCTGAAATTTGGTCGGCGTTTGCAAGAAAAATTATAACTTCCGGCGTTTCATTTTCTGCCAAAATTTCAAGCGGCTTGAATAACAAAAATTTTTTTCGCGCAGCAATTTTTTCAACGGCGGCGTTTGAAATATTTTCGATAAAAGCCCGCGCAATTTCAGGATTTTTCTTGTAATGTTCGCAACGTTCAACATTTTCACTGCCGCAAGACAAAAAATATTCAATCCAGCCGAGCGGATATTTTGCAAAGCCGAGCCCTGCGCGACCGCCGGTACAAGTTGCAGTTTCGTTTGAAAAGGCGGCGATTTTACCATTTGCGGCAGCGGCAAGCATTGCAATTACACAGCCCCATTTGCCCGCCTTGAACTGTAAAACTTTTTCCGGCAATTCGTCAGCTTGAATCACAGCAACGGGGCTGTTTTCCAATTTAATCAGCTTTTTAATTTTACTCTCCATAAAATTTTGCTCCTTAATAAAATTTAAAAAGGCAATAGAAAAAATTTCTACTGCCTCTTGCCTTTTGCCTACTGCCTAAAAATTACTTTTTGTTGTCAGCCATAAATTGTTTCAAAGTTTTACCGCCGACGCCCCAATTATCAAGGTCGTTTTCTTTGACAAGGACGTAGAAAAATTTTTCGTCAACGCCCAAAATTTCGCTTGCCTTTTTGGTAAGCTCGGCAATAAGTTTTTCTTTTTGTTCCTGCGTAGGGTGAACCGCTTCAACTGAAATTAACGGCATAAAAATTCCTCCTTAACTTAAAACTTTTATAACAGCGTCGCCGACACTAGCCGCGCTTGCGGGATTTTGCCCCGTAACAAGCCGCCCGTCAACAACAACGTTATCGCTCCAATTTGCGGCGGCGTGATGAGTTGCGCCGTGTTCGTTGAGTTTATCTGCAAGCAAAAACGGTACAATTTTTGTACCTTGTACTTCGTCTTCTTCGGCGTTGGTAAAGCCGGTTACATTTTTACCGGAAACTAAATAATTTCCGTTGCTAAGTTTGACATTGACGAGAGCCGCCGGACCATGACAAACTGCCGAAACTACGCCGCCGTTTTCGTAAATTTCACGAGTAACTTTGTCAATCGCCGCGCTGTCTGGAAAATCCCACATTACGCCGTGACCGCCTGCGAAAAATATTGCCGCGTAGTCTTTGGCGTTGACTTCATCAAGTTTCAAAGTGTTTTCGTATTTTTTCTGAAAAGTTGGATCTTCCCAAAATTTTTTGTTAATTGCGTCGGTAAAATCTAAACTGCCTTCATCAATCGGAGGTTTGCCGCCCTTAATCGACGCCAAAACAGTTTCGTAACCTGCCGCCTCAAATTTTGCCATTGGGTGCGTAAGCTCACTAAGCCAAAAACCGGTAGGAATACCCGTGTTGCCTTTGACATTGTTGCTTGTTACCACGCACAAAATTTTTTTCATATTTACACCTCGTATTTGAAAAACATTCCGTCAGTTAAAAATTTTTCGGCGTCTTTAACAATTTTTGTAATATCTTCGCCGTTGCAAATAATTTTTTCGTCAAAGCAGGGCGCGTCCATTTTAATTTTATGTTTAGCTTTTTCAAGTGAAAAATAATTTGCCTCCGCAGAAAAATTCGGCACAGGTTGAATCATTGAATTATTGTACGTTTCCAAAACTTCAGCCGCCGAAATTCCCTTAGGTTTAATATTTTCGTATTCTGCGAAAGTTGCCTTTTTGAGCGGTCCGCTTTCACGATAAATTTTGTTTGCCTGCGCGACAATTTTTTGTTCGTCATTGGTAAGCGGCGCAAAATTTTTCATCGTTGCAAGATTATCTTTGACTTGCTCCAAGTTTGACATACCGGAAATTACGGCGATAACGTCTTCAAGACTTGCCGCAAAACGTATCGCCCAACTTGCAACGGATTTTTCGGGCGCGGCAGCTTTAAAAATTTTTTCGACTTCAGCCGGAGCCTTAGCCAATGTACCGCCTTTAACCGGCTCCATTATCAAAACTTTTTTGCCGTGCTTGCGTATCGTGTCATAACATTTTTTCGACTGAATGTAATAACTTTCCCAGTCAATGTAATTCACGACAATTTGAACTGCCTCAACTTCCGGGTGTTCAGTCAAAATTTTATCAAGTACGTCCGCCGAATCGTGGAAAGAAAAGCCGATATGTTTAATTTTGCCCGCGTCCTTCCACTTTTTCATATGCTCAAACATTTTGCAACTTGTGACAACGCCTTCGTAGCGAATGATATTCATATTGTGCAACAAAAAATAATCGAAGTACTCGACGCCGCAATTTTCAAGTTGTTTGTTAAAAATTTCTTCGACTTGGTTTTCTTCGGTAATTGCGAAAGTTGGAAGTTTTGAAGTCAAAATGAATTTGTCTCGGGCGTAACGCTTGACTAAACATTCTTTAATTGCGTTTTCGCTTGCGCCGCCGTGATACACAAACGAAGTATCGAAATAATTAAATCCCGCCGCCAAATATTCATCAACCATTTTTTTTACTTGTTCAAGGTCAATGTCAGTTTGCTTTTCAGACAGCAACGGCAGACGCATCCAACCGAATCCCAAATTTGCCATAGAATCACCGCCTTAAATAATTTTTTTGATACGCGGATTGTGATATTGCCCGCGCCCTTCAGTTTGATTATTAAAATTAATTGCATTTTTGGGGCAAACGTGCAAGCAACCGAGACAAAGCGTGCATTTTTCTTTTACCCAGACAGGCTTTTTGTTTTGAATTTCAATAACTTTCAGCGGGCATTGACGCGCACATTTGCCGCAACCTACGCAGTTTTCATTGACTGTAAAATTTTTTGTGTCGCGCAGATTTTCATAAATTGCATAACGTTTTTCTGCCTCTTCAGCTGAAATGCTTGCAGGGATTTTAATTTTTTCTTGACGTGAAATTTTTTCAACAATTTCTTTCAAAGCTGGTTCAACTTTACTTTCAGCCTGTTCAACATATTTTTTATCGTTCAAATCAAAAAACGGCGTCCAGTTGTCAACCATAAAAATTACAAATTCCGCGTCGAGTTGCAAGCCGAAATTTTGCAAAGTTTTTTCTGCCTCAAGATTAATATTGCCCGCGCCGCCGCCGCACGTTGCAACAAAATAGCTGTAGTGGTTTTTGCCTTCGACTTTGATTTTAATTTGTTCAAAAAATTCTTTGACGATTGAAGGGAAGCCGCCGAAATAAACCGGCAGTACCACGCCTAAATTTTCATTTTCTGCAAGCGTGAAATTTTTTTCGCCGCCGTTTAAAACTTGCCGAATTGAAATAACTTTATCATTTGTGGCAGCGGCTATTTGCTCGGCAATGTATTGAGTATTGCCTGTAGCCGAAAAATAAATTACCATAGTTAAACTCTCCTAAAAATTTTTTATATTTCTACCAAACTCACGCCGTAACAATGCTAATTTAAAATTTTATTCCAAAATTCAACGTGATGATTTTTTACAAATTCATTGTCGCTCAAATTTTCAACTTTTGGCAAAGTCAATCTCAAAAAATTTTTATCTTTTTGTTTCGGCAACTTTGAAACATTCGCCCAATATTTTATCATTTCACGAGACAATTTTTCCTGCGAAGAATTTAATTTTGTCGAAAGTTCGGAACTGCCATGAAAATTTTTGAAAATGTAAGGAATTTCATAAGTATGAGCCGCGCCCTGTGTAAAACTGGTTTCAATATAATTTGGCGCGGTTTGGTCGTCAAATTCGTAAGCATAAACAGGAATTTTTTTGCAAAGTGCACTGTTGACATTGTAAGCAGGAACGGCAAACCAAGCGTCGGTTATAATAGCCGCGTAAGCATTGGCGGGCGTTTCATAATTTTCAAGCGGATATTCAGCCAAAATTTCTTCAGAAATATTTTTGCCGAACATAGCGTTGAATTGTTCAAGATTTTTTTATACTCTTCAGCAATCATAGGTTTTTTGGTAAAAGTTTCAGGCAATCCGGCAAAAAAACTTCCTTCATTGCGCGTCGTTCCGTTTACAAAAATTATATCGTGAACATTTCCGGCTTGCAAAGATTTTCCAATGTGTTCAGTTATAAATTCGCCGTCAATCGTGAAAGTTCCGACGCCAATTTTTTCAGCATAGTCAAGCGCGTATTAAGTAAAATCAGAATTTAAAGCAACCGTGCAAGCACTCATCCCTATTGCCGCTTGAAATTTTCCTTCAGTTTTCGGCGAAACCATAAAAGCCAAAACAGATTGCCCGCCTGAAGATTCTCCTGCGATTGTAATATTTTCGGGGTCGCCGCCGAATTTTGAAATATTTCTGCGTATCCAATCGAGGGCGAAAATTTGATCCATCAAGCCGTAATTTGCAAAAGAATGACCTTCAGAATCAAGCGCGGGATGTGCAAAAAATCCAAATGCGCCCAGTTGATAATTAAAAGTTACAACAACGGCTTTTCCTTGTTTTGCAAGCGGAACGGGATCATAATTGCTTGCCGAACCTACAAAAAGTCCGCCGCCGTGAATCCAGAAAAATACCGGCAATTTTTTATTTTTGGAATTTTGCGGTACAAAAACATTTAAGTACAAACAATCTTCACTGCCGCCGGATTGTGAGAAAACTCCCAAATCAAAATTTTGAATTGCTCTTTCGGAATAATTTTTTGTTTCCAAAATCCCGCTCCAATTTTCGGGAGATTGCGGAGGTTGCCAGCGCAAATTTCCCACTCTCAATTTGAATAATCGGATCTTTCGCTGCACTTGCCAAATTTATCTGCAAAATGCAAAAAGTTATTACGACAATAAACGCGGCAAAAATTTTTTTACGATAAAATTTATGTACAAGTACCGCCGTCAACCGCGTAATCTGCGCCCGTTATCAAAATGATTTTATCTTTCAATCCGCGCATAAATTTTTCAACTCCTCTGCAAGTTTTTCAGCGTGACGAATTGCTTTTTCTTTCATTGCCTGAAGTTTTGCGTCGTCGTGACGGCTTGCGTAGGAAAGTCCGCCGCTGTAAATTATTTCCGCCAATTCCATATTGCAAGAAACTACAAAATTTTTGAACGGCGGGTAAAATGCTTCAATAGGATAATTTTGTTTGCCGCCCTCTTGATACATTTCTTCCGGCGCACCCGACGTAAACGAAATTATAAATTTTTTCAAACCAATTTCTTTTAAAAAGTTCCGCGTCAAGCATTTGTTTTTTCTTCAATAAAACTTGCGCCGGTACGTAGGGATAATCTGAACCGTAAAGTCAATTTTAAAAATTCTCGGCGATTCATTTATTTTTTTCGGCAACTTGTCTTACAACTGCAAGCGCGTTCAAACTGCGCGGATAACCGATATAGGGTTGAATTTCTGTAATTACGTTGGTTAAAAGTTGCGCGTCATTTCCGTTTCTGAAATTTGCGGCAGTATGTGCAGTAAGTTGAGGTTCACAGCCGCCTTGCGCCGCAATGTAGCAGAAAGTTATTAATTCCCTGTCTTTGTTTGAAAGTCCCGTGCGCGTGTAATAATCGCCGAAACAATTTGCCGCCAACATATAATTTATATCGCCGCGCTTCCAAAAATCCTCATAACCGTCGCCGAAAAGTTCAATCTGTTTTGCAGTTCCCATTTCACGGCGATTTTCTAAAGTTGTTGTAGTTTGAGATTTAAGCGGCAACTTAATTTTTTTAGCCTTCATAACTTCATTGGTTGCCGTCAAGAAAGGCTTAGTGCGTCCAATTCCAAGATACGCCGTCGCTTGATAGACAATTTCTTTTGCCTCAACGGGCGTTAAGCCGTCGTCAAGTGCAACGTTCAAAACGCTTTTAAATTCGTCAACGCCCTGACAACCTAACAGCGCGGCTAAAATTGCCATGTAACGTGTACGATTATCAAGCTTGCCGAGTTCTGGTACTTCCTGCGTTGAAAAATAATTAAAACGCTCCGTAAATTCGGGATCCAACTTTTTTGTTTCTGCGTCAAAGTGCGTTGCAGATTTATCAACCGGCGCGGCATCTGCGCCCGCTCCTACTGTTCCAAAAACGCCCAACATTGCTGACATTAATAAAAGTTTTTTAGCCTTCATTTTTATTTTCCTTTCAATATAAATTTTTCGCCCGGTGCAAGCGCGTAAACTCTTTCAGGATTTACAACGGCGGCGGCAAGTTCAGCAGGGTTGCCGTTAAAAGTATTCATATTCGGCGCGTCAACGCTGCCCCAATGTATGCAAATTAAATCTGCGCGAGGATACGTATTCGCCAATTTTACCGCGCCTTCAAAGGTTATGTGCCAACTGTTATCTGCAAAGTCTAACAAAATTATATCCGGTTGCGGCATTTCCAAATGTTCATTTAAAAGGCGTGAATCGCCCGGCAACCAAATTTTCCCGTCCGGCGTCTCAATCCAAAATCCGCAATAATCCTCAAGCTTATAATCCCGCCAATGATATTTTGGATAATCATTTTTCCAGTTATGCTCGGCGGGCGTCAACTTAATTTTCATTTCGCCTATTGAAAAAGTTTCGCCTATATCGTGTCCAATACCATTTAAGCCTTCGTCGCGCAGGAGTCCCGCCACAAATTGCGGTGCGTGATATTCCTTGCAAACATTTTTGACATCTTGACAAGTCGGCTTGCTGAAGTGGTCGTTATCGTCGTGCGTAATTAAAACTGCGTCAAGCGCGGGAATATCTTTTGGCAGAATAGGCATTTCAATTAATAAATTCATATCGAAGCCTTCAAGCAGCGGATCAATCATAATTTTTTTACCGTGACTGTTAATAAAAATGCTTGCGTTGCCGAGCCAATAAACCGCCGTGTTGTCGATTTTCTCAAAGTCTTTTGCAGTCAGCGGAATTGTTGCCGCCGGTATTGCCTGCCCCTTTTCATTTTTGTTGACGTTCAATTTAAAATCTCCTAACTTAACAATTTTAAAATGCAGTTGTACGCCAATTCGTAAATCGAATGGTAAATAAAATTTGTGCCTGCCGCCTCCATTGCCGCGCGCTGTTTTTCGGTAACTACCGCGTAAGGGTAAATTCCATAGACGAACGGGAAAAAGGCGTACAAAAAATTTTGCTTTTCAATTTCAGTTTTTGCCGGAAAAAATTTATCTAAGCATTTTTTGACTGCCGCTAAAGATTTGCCGTAAACTTTTTTGAATTCGATTAAATTTTCTGCGCGACTGTTCATTTCCATATCAAAATGATTCATCGTCATTAATTTTAAAAGTTGGCGGCGATTTTCCAGCGACTTTGCAAGTAAATCTGAAAAGTTTTCCCGCGTCAATTTTTCGTTGCCGGAAATTATTTCTTCCAATTCTTCAATCCAAAGTTCATATTCTTTTTGAAGTAAAGCTAAAAAAATTTCTTCCTTCGTGTTGAAATAATTATAAATCGAAGTCCTTGTAAACGAAGTGGCTTTTCCAATTTCTATAATCGTTATATCTTTGAAACTCATTGTTTGATAGAGTTTCGCACAAGCTGAAATAATTTCTTCGCGCCGGTTAGTGCTAAATTCTGCTGAAACTTTCGGCATTTCATCACCTCTCAAAAAAAATGACAATCTGTCAATAACTGAATTCTACATTCAAGCTGACAGATTGTCAATAAATTTATTTAACATTGCTTAAGCTAAATCTTCGCCGTTGGAAGCGATAACTTTTTTGTACCAATAGAAAGATTTTTTACGACGGCGTTCAAAAGTACCCTTGCCTTCGTCGTCCACGTCAACATAAACGAAGCCGTAACGTTTGCGCATTTCGCCCGTACCCGCGCTTACAATATCGACAGGTCCCCACGCCGCGTAGCCGAAACAATCCACAAAATCAATTTCGCAGGCATCCTTTAAAGCTTGAATATGTTTTCGCAGGTAGTCAATTCTGTATTCGTCATTAATGGAGCCGTCATTTTCGATTTTATCAATCGCTCCGAGTCCGTTTTCTGAAATAAAAACCGGAATTTGATAACGGTCGTAAATTGTATTCAGCGAATAGCGTAAGCCGAGCGGGTCAATTTGCCAGCCCCAATCGCTGGACTCAAGATAAGGATTGCGCCCGCCGTCAAGTAAATTTCCATCTGCAGAATAATCAGCGTCAACGCCTTCAACCAGCGAAGAATAATAACTGAAACTAAAATAATCAACCATGCCTTCGCGCAGTATTTCCAAATCGCCGTCAGCAAATTCAAAATTTGCGCCCATTTTTTTCTGATAAGCTTTACAGGTATTGGTATAGTAGCCGCGACATTGAACGTCAGAAAAATAATAAATTGGCAACAAATTTTCGTGTACCAACATTTGATCTTCAGGGCGGGCAGTAAGCGGATAACAGCAGTTGTACAAAATCATATTTCCAACTTTGTTTTCGGCGTCAATTTCGTGAGCCGCTTTCACTGTAAGTGCGCTTGCAACAAGCTGATAATGCGCCACTTGAAACATTACGTCAATTTTATTTTCGTCATTGCGGTAAATTATTCCGGCTTGATGCCACGGCACTTTTGCAATAAAAAGCGAATTAATTTCGTTGAAAGTCATCCAATATTTAACTTTGCCTTTGTAGCGATTGAAAACGGTTTTTGCGTAACGCACGGCAAGTTCAATTAATTTTCTGTTGCGCCAGCCGCCGTAATTTTTTACAAGAGCAAGCGGCAATTCAAAATGGTGCAAAGTTACAATCGGTTCAATTCCATATTTTTTGCATTCGTCAAAAACCGCGTCATAAAATTTTAAACCGGCTTCATTGGGCGTTTCGTCATCGCCGTTTGGAAAAATTCTGCTCCAAGCGATTGACATTCTGTAACACTTAAAGCCCATTTCAGCGAAAAGTTTAATATCTTCCTTGTAGTGATGATAAAAATCTGTTGCATTGTGACTGGGATAATATACGCCGCTTTTAATTTCGTCGTGAATTTCTCTGGATTTGCCGTGACTTGCGCCCATTTCAACGTCATTTATTGAAAGTCCGCGTCCGCCTTCATTGTAGCCGCCTTCATACTGATTCGCCGCACTGGAGCCGCCCCATAAAAAATTTTTCGGCAACGCCATCTTAAAAACTCCTTTTTTATTCAACTATCCCACTATCGCACTATCCAACTATCACACTAAATCTTCGCCGTTGGATTCAATAACTTTCTTGTACCAGAAGAAAGAATCTTTGCGGCTGCGTGCAAAATCGCCGCTGCCGTCGTCGTGCTTGTCAACGTAAATAAAGCCGTAACGTTTGGCGTATTGCCCGGTACCGGCAGAAACTAAATCTATTGGACCCCATGTCGTGTAGCCGATAAGCGGGACGCCGTCTTTTACAGCCTCATGCATTGCCTTAATATGTTCACGGAAATAGGAAATTCTGTAATCGTCATGAATGGAGCCGTCAGCCTCAACTTTATCAAACGCGCCGAAGCCGTTTTCAACAACCATTAACGGCGTATTGGGATAACGTGACGCCAATTTATTTAAAGTCCAACGCAAGCCGTCCGGGTCAATTTGCCATCCCCAATCACTAGCCTTGAGGTAAGGATTTTTTGCGCCGCCCATCATATTGCCTTTAACTTGGTCAACGCCTTCCTGTACCGTTACGCAATTTGACATGTAGTAGCTGAAAGTGTAAAAGTCAACAACGCCCTCTTTGATAATTTTTTTATCTTCCTCGTTGTCCATGAAAGAAGTATCAACGCCCAAATCTTGATAAAATTTTCTTGCAAAGTAGGGGTATTCGCCGCGTACTTGAACATCGCCGCAAATATCATTGCAGATTGAATCACGGCGTTGATCCTCAAGTAAATCTTTCGGATTGGGCGTCAAAGGATACCACGTAATGTGACAAATCATGTTGCCAATCATAAAATTGGGGTTAATTTTGTGACCGGCGATAACAGCCTTTGCAGATGCTACAAATTGATTGTGCAACGCCTCAATTCTTTCTTGCGGAACGTCAGTAAGTTCAGGGAATTTACAAGGCGCGGTACGTTGTAAATCAACATCTTGCATAACGCCGACACTGTAAAGGTTGCCCATTTTCGGCTCCATGATAGGCATATTAATTTCGTTGAATGTCAGCCAATATTTAACTTTGTCTTTGAAACGTTCAAAACAAGTTACGGCGTATTTCACGAACAAATCAATAGTTTTGCGGTTGTAGTAGCCTTTGTATTTTTTGACAAGTTCAAAGGGCATTTCGTAATGATTCAACGTGATTAACGGTTCAATTCCGTACTTTTTGCATTCGTCAATAACGTTTTCGTAAAATTTCAATCCCTCTTCATTCGGCGCGGCGTCGTCGCCGTTGGGGAAAATACGCGCCCAGTTGATTGAAAATCTGAAACATTTAAAGCCCATTTCTGCGAACAGTGCAATATCTTCCTTGTAGTGATGATAAAAATCAATCGCCGTATGTGAAGGATAGAAAACGCCCTCTTCGATTTTTGGGCAAAAAGTGCGCGGAGTGTTTACGTCGCCGCCGAGCAACATATCGGGAATTGAAAGACCTTTGCCGCCTTCGAGGTAGGCACCCTCGCACTGGTTAGCGGCAACCGCGCCGCCCCAAAGAAAACCTTTTGGAAAACTCATACAGTTTAACCTCCAATCGATAATTTTCACAATAATTTTAATTCAATCGAAGGTTGAAATGCAATAGCTAAAATAAAAATTTTCAGATTTTTTAAGAATCATTGACAAGACTAAAATAAAAAATCTGCGCGAGGAAATTCTAACCTTTGTAAAATGTGTGGAAATTGCCCTTAGTTTTTTTACTTTCGTAAGCGGCGGAATCTGCGCGCTTGTAAATTTCAGCAAATGAAAGTTTTTCGTCAACAAGGAAAAAAGCCGCGCCCAAACTTACTGAAATTTTCCTGTTGCCGAGTTCCGGAATTTTAATATTATTAACTTCCTCAAAAAAATCTTCAATGAAAATTTCGCCGCGCACTTCATCAGTAACGCCAACAACATAAACTGCAAATTCGTCGCCGCCGAGCCTCATTGTTACATCGATATTGCGGAAAATTTTTTTCAAACACTCTGCAATAGCTTTTATAACTTTGTCGCCTACGTCGTGACCATAATTATCATTAATCGATTTAAACTTATCAGCGTCCATCAAACAAAACATACCTTCGACGCCTTGAGACATTAAGTCTTGCATAGCTTTTTCGCCGCTGCCGCGATTTCTTAAGCCGGTCATTAAATCTGTCTGTGAAAGGTAAATCAATTCGTTTTCGCGCCTTTTTTCCTCGTCAATCAATTCAACCGCAAAAATTATTTCGGTAATTTCGTGATTTTGATCAAACTCAATCGCAATGAAATAAGCTTTACACCAGCCGTATTCTCTGGTGCGAAATTCTTTGTGAATGACGCGATTTTCTTTAAGTCGTTCAACAAGAGTATCCATTGCAACAAAGTCTAACATTTTTTTCAAACTCTCAAGCGCGGCAATTTCTTTAACGGCGTTTGAAAGTTGAGACGCGGCGTTGTCTGTGCCGTTTATCGAAATTAAATCATATCTGGGATCACTGCTGATTTCGTGAATTGAATTATCTTTTAAAACAATCAAATGCATTGAAATATATAAATCAGCATAACTTGCAAGCCCGTGCTTTTTGGCAGTTTCTTCAACTTGTATGTGATTTATTTTCAGAGCCAAGCGCATAAAAATTAAAAAAATCGTTACGGCAACAGAAAAAACAACCGTCATATGAATAATTAAGTTTGAAAAATCACTTTGATAATTATCGACACTGCGCCGCACAACTAAATATAATCCTAAGTCCGGCATATATTTTGAAATTGTGTAAAAGCCTTCAGATTTCGACAAAACAAATTGAACAGATTTATTTGGATTGACAATATTTTGAATGTGCGCCGTTTCAATATTTAAAGAATCTGAATCAAGTTGAACGACGCCGTTTTGATCAACAAGATTAATTTTAACGTTGTAAGTTTCTTCGTCAGTTATCAAGATATTTTGAATTGTGGTTAAATATCTGCCTACACCGCAAACGCCCAAAAAATTTCCGTCTTCATTGTGAATACGTGCACTTACAAAAATTGTCCATTTATTTTCATTCAATTCGTCAACGTCAATATCGAAATCATAAGATAAATTTTTTTCGAGAAAAAGTTTGTACCAAATATCGTGCTTGTCGTTGTCAACGTCAACAATTTTGTTAAAACCTTCAGGGGAATAATAAATTTTCGATTTATCGGAGACTATAAAAGCAGTGGAAAGATTAAAGGATTTTTTCAGCTTAGACATATAATTTTCCATTCGGTAAACATTTTCTTCAAAGCTTACTGTATCTTCAATTTGCAGTTGTTCAATCAGCGGGATATCATTTGACATAACGCGCGCAATCATAACGAGTTTTAAAAGTTCGGTGTTAATGTCGTCGTAAATATCGGCAGCAATAAATTTCATTCGTTCTTCGTCGTGGCGTTCAATGACTCTTTGAAGTACAAAACTTGAAACAACTATTCCCAAAACAGATATAATCGCCGTTACAATCAAAATTGTTTTGGTAATATTTTTATTGTTAAGTAAAAATTTTTTCATTTTATCTCGTCGCTTATCCGGAATTTTTAAATATAATAACGCAGATATATTTTTTTTTCAATTACTTAAATTGAATACAATTTTGGCGGCGTTGCAAAAATATTTCGGCGTGTTATAATTTTAACGTTATTTAAATATATACTGGAGGGCTTTAAATGAAGTCGGAGTTTGCTCTGAAACTGGAAAGGTGCAAGGGGTGCGGAATTTGCGTGAACTTTTGCCCCAAAAAAGTTTTAGAATTAGATACACTTGGAAAAGTGGTTGTGGCACGCCCTGAAGATTGTATAACTTGCGGACAGTGTGAATTGCGTTGCCCCGACTATGCAATTTTCGTTGATAAAATAAAGGAGGCGTCGAAATGATTTTATTACAAGGAAATGACGCCGTCGCGCAGGGCGCACTTGCCGCCGGTGTAAGATTTTTTGGCGGTTATCCAATCACGCCTTCAACTGAAATTGCCGAATCAATGGCTAAACTTTTGCCGAAATTCGGCGGCACTTTTATTCAAATGGAAGATGAAATTGCAAGTATGGGCGTTGTACTCGGCGCGTCACTTGCCGGAAAAAAAGTTTTAACCGCGTCAAGCGGACCGGGAATTTCTTTAAAACAAGAATTAATCGGCTACGCGGCGGCGGCTGAAATTCCCGTCGTAATTGTAAATGTACAGCGCGTCGGTCCTTCAACGGGACAACCTACCGCGCCTTCACAAGGGGATGTTATGCAAGCGCGTTGGGGAACACACGGCGATCATTCAATAATTGCTTTAAGCCCGTGGAGCGTTCGTGAAGCGTTTGAATTGACAGTAAAAGCCGTAAATTACGCGGAGCGTTTTCGTTCGCCTGTAATTTTGTTAATGGATGAAATTGTCGGACACCTGCGCGAAAACGTCAATCTTCCAACAGAAAACGAAATAGAAATTTACCCGCGCCGTAAACCGAAAAAAACACGCGCTGAAGGCTATGAACCGTACGCGCCGGATGAAGATTTAGTCCCCAACATTGCAAATTTCGGTGAAGGTTATCATATCCACGTTACAGGCTTGATTCATGATGAAACAGGTTTTCCCGTCGGTTCGCCGAAAGTTACTGAAGAATCAATTCGCCGTATGCACGAAAAAATTTCAAAAGACGTTATCGAAGTGCAAACTGAATTTTTAGACGATGCAGAAATTGCGGTTGTGGCATTCGGCGGCACGGCGCGCACTGCCTATCAAGCGGTTTTAGACGCGCGCCAAAACGGCGTCAAAGTGGGTTTTATTCGCCTTGTAACAATTTGGCCTTTCCCTGACGAATTTTTATTTAATGTTTCAAAAAATCTTAAGGGCTTGATTGTTGCCGAATTGAATTACGGGCAGATTGTCGGTGAAGTTCAACGCGCGGTTAAGGGCAACTGTGAAGTTAAACTTTGCGCAAAATATGATATGACGATTTTTGAGCCGGAAGAAATTGTTGACGCCATTTTAGGGGCTAAAGGCTAAGGATTAGGGAGGTGTCGCCCGTGCCGCGCAGACGCGCCGCTTTTGGGAGCGTACAGGAAAGTAAAACGCG
>CALDHY010000051.1 GCA_937901445.1 uncultured Selenomonadales bacterium | reverse complement strand
AATGACTCTTTCCGGCGCAAGCAACAAAACTGTAAATATTGTTGGCGGGACTCTTACTTTGGTTGGTGGTAAAAATACTACAAACACCTTAAGTAATACGCTTATCAACGGTACAGCTTATAATGACACAATAATAAACAATGACGGAAATAAAGTTACCATAACAACAGGCGCAGGCAATGACAGTATTTATAACTCCATAAGCAATCATGCAGAAAACAGCTATGTTTCAATAGTCAGCGGCGACGGTGACGACAATATTATTAATAATTTGGGTTCAGCTTCAACAATTTTAGCGGGTGCCGGTAGAGATACGATTTTTGATGCAAGTTGGTACACTTTCATAGATGGCGGCGCGGACGACGATTCGATATATGCAAACAACTGGATGCAAACAATCGACGGCGGCACCGGCAATGATAACATTGTTTTTGATGGAGGCTATGGCTCAATCAATGGCGGTACAGGTAACGATACTATTAAACACACCGGTTTTAACACTACCGTAAAAAGCGGCGCAGGCAATGATTTAATTTCACTTTCAAGCAGTAACAGTTTAAATGTTATTCAATATGCAACAGGCGACGGCTACGATACGATTTATAACTGCAATTCAAACGATACAATTTCATTGAGCGGTGGTTATTATACTCGTGAAACTGTAGGTTCAAATGTTATTGTAAGCTTAGAATCCGGCGGCGCAATGACTCTTTCCGGCGCAAGCAACAAAACTGTAAATATTGTTGGCGGAACTCTTAAAACTGCAGGAAAAGATATCAACAATTACACCAAAAATACGGTATTATCCGGCTCAAGTTCCAAAGATACGATTTACAATTACGCCGGCGGAGTCAAAATTTATTCAGACGCCGGCAATGACTACATTTACAACAGCACAAGTTCAAATTACACCATAAACAATTCTTACGGCTATGTAACAATCGACGCGGGCGCAGGTGATGACACTGTTTATAGTAATGATCCGTATGTTTCCATAAGCGGCGGCGCAGGAAATGACAGTATAGTTACTTACAGATGGTACAATGTAACATTAAACGGCGGCACCGGCAATGATTTAATCAGCATAGGTTCAGGCTCCGGCGGCAATGTAATTCAATATGCAACAGGCGACGGTTACGACACAATTTACGGCTTTACCTCAAATGACACTTTAAAAATTACGGGAAGTTATTCAACTTCAAGAAGCGGCAACGATTTGATTTACAGCGTAGGCAACGGAGCAATTTATCTGAAGGATTATACAATTTCCGGAGGAACAGGAACGCTTATTTCAAATTCCACTTCATATAAAACGCTTACCGGCACTGCTTATAACGATACAATTAAAAATATTTACAACAGCGGCGGCGATTATGTTTTAATCAATGCGGGCGCAGGCAATGACACGATTTACACTGACTACAGCTGGCATTTGACGATAAACGGCGGCGAAGGCGATGATACAATTACCACATATCGAGGTTACGATAACAGAATTAACGCGGGCGCGGGCGCAGATATTGTAAGTATCGGAAACAGCAGCGGTCCTTCCACAATTACCGGCGGCACGGGTAACGATACGATTTACGGCGATTCTGTCAGCAGTTATGGAATGGTTTATTACTACAGCAGCGGCGACGGTAACGACGTTATTTATAATTTTAAATCTGATGACACAATTTCAGTTAGCGGCGCAAGTTATTCAACCTCCACTGTTGGTAACAATGTTCTTATAAATGTTTCAGGAAGCGGCGTCATTACTTTAGTTGGCGCAAAGGGAAAATTCGGCTCAACTTCATCTGCATTTACCGAAGGCGACGATAACTATACTAACACCGTTGCAAGTGTTTCTTTGAACGCCTTAGCCGGTAATGACACTGTCACAAACTCCTATACAAAAGTTTCAATCAATGCAGGCAACGGCAACGACAAAATAAGCAACAGCGGCGCGAGTCTTTATGCAGAAGGCGGCGCAGGCAATGACAGCATCTATAATTCGGCAGGATACGCCAAAATTTACGGCGGCTCAGATAACGACACTGTTTACAATTCTAATGGCGATTATTCAAATATCGACTTGGGCGACGGCGCAGATTCAATGTACGCTTATGATAATGACTATGTATCAGTTACAGCGGGCGATGGCAATGATACAATTACCGGCAGTTTTTACGGTTCAAAAATTTATGGCGGCTATGGCGCAGATGTCATAAGCATTAGTGGCAGTTCCTACAGCAATACGATTGATGGCGGCGACGGCAATGATACTATTAATGCAAACGGCGGCTCAATCAGCGGCGGCGCAGGGACTGACAAAATCAGCATTTCTTCAGGCGGAACGATTAACGGCGGCACGGGCAACGATACGATTTACGGCGGCACAAGTTCTGTTAATTATTTCCAATATGCTTCAGGCGACGGCAACGATATTATTTACAATGCCAAAAACGGCGACGTTGTTTCAATCGCCGGTAGTTCGCAATATACAACTTTGACAAGCGGAAGTAACAAAATCATCAGCATAACGGGTAGCGGCGCAATGACTCTTTCCGGCGCGGCAAATAAAAATATCAGCATCATCGGCGGCACTCCAATAACTGTTCCAAGTCCCCTGAATATTACAAATTCCACTTCATATAAAACGCTTACCGGCACGGCTTACAATGACACAATTAAAAATATCTACAATTACAGTGCAGGCGGCGGCGATTATGTTTCAATCTCCGGCGGCGCAGGCAATGACACTATTTACAATGATTGGGGCTATTACCTTACTATAGACGGCGGCGCAGGCAATGACACAATTACAAGTTACAGAGGCTCAAGCAATTCCATTAACGGCGGCGCAGGGGCTGACATTATCAGTCTTAGCAGCAGTAAAGGTCTTTCCGTAATTGAAGGCGGCATAGGCAACGATACGGTTTACGGCGATTCTGTAGCACACCTTTACAAATACGCCAAAGGTGACGGCAATGATATTATTTACGGGCATAACTCTTCCGACAGCATCGAAATTACGGGCGGAGCTTATTCGACTTTGAAGAGCGGGCAAAATGTCATAATAAATATCACTTCCGGCGCAAATTCAAGCGTTGCAACAGGAGCGATAACATTGAGCGGCGCGGCAGGCAATACTCTCAATATTCAAGGTACAAAAGTTACAATCGGCGGCGGTTCTTCAACAGGAACAGGCGGCGGTACAAGTACAGTTACAGGCAGTATGACGCAGAAACAAGTTATTCAAAAATTTATGGGCGTCCTCGATACTGTAACTTCAGATGGTATTAACAGGCTGAATCAAGCTGTAAGCGTTGCCTCCGGCGGCTACTTCACAAACATTAACTCCGCTATAAATCAAATGGTTTTAGATTGCCAAAACGCGGGCGCAAGTAATTTCCTTACCAATTACTGTGGAATAAAGTTAAATAATACAGATACCGGTGCAATAACAGGCTCGGACGCGGGCGGCTCTACCTCGAAAACTGCAAATTCTATTGTCCCTGAAAATGGAAGCTTGACTACCTACACGAATAACAGTTTCACAACTAACGGGCTCAATGTTCAACTGGCAAGCAGATATGAGAATAATTTTTCAAATTTAAGTTACAGCAGTTTGTCGGCAAAACAGAAGTATATGTGGAACGGGATTTACAGTTGGTGGCTTAGCAGCTCATTAAATTTAATTTCTGAATCCTATGGCAGCAACTACGGGTTCAATTCGTCTTCTTCGGCAACTGTCAAGCAAATATATGTTACTTTCCCCAGAGAAAATAACAATAATCTGGCTTATGTTACAAATTGGTATTCTCCTTATACCGGCGTTACTTCACAACTTAGCTTAAGTGTCAATATGAAGTACTATGATAACGTCAATACTTCAGATCCGAACGGCTCTTCAAGTTCAACTTCGTTCTATTTGGATCGTACGCTTGCGCACGAAATGACACACGCGGTTATGGCAGCAAATATTAATTATTTTGCCGCGTTGCCTATGTTCATTAAAGAGGGTATGGCTGAATTAACTCACGGTATCGATGACGAGCGGCAAAATGACATTAACTACCTTGCAAGCAATCCTTCAATTCTCCGAAATGCCTTATCCCTGTCATACGGCAATTACTATGCTTACGCTGGCGGTTATATGTTCATGCGCTATTTGGCTAAACAGGGTTCCGATAATTCCGGCTCAACTTCAAACAGCAATATGGATGCTATTGTTGCAAGCAGTAACAACGCCAACAACGGTACTTTAACAACTTCAAAAAATATAACTATAAGCGGCGCAGTATTGACGGCAGCTAAAAATTTTGACGAAGATATTATTGACTTGTCAACATATTCTTCAACCGTAACAAAAGTAAATGCAACCGCGCTTACAAACGGCGTTATGATTGTCGGAAATTCTAAAGCCAATTCAATAAGCGCAGGTAAAGGCGCAGATACAGTTTCCGGCAATATCGGCAACGACACAATCAGCGGCGGCACCGGCGATGATATGTTATTTGGTGATGCAGGAAATGACGTTGTCAAAGGCGACGCCGGCAACGATTCAATTTCCGGCGGTTACGGTAATGATACCTTGACAGGCGGCGCGGGCAATGATATTTTCGTATACGTGGCAGGAAATGACGTCATTACAGATTACGTATCGGGACAAGATAAAATTCAATTCAGCGATAACGATATTGTCAGTTCCTCAATTTCCGGCTCTAATATCGTTTTCACCACCACCAACGGCGCACTTACCGTAAAAAGCGGCAAAGGCAAACAAATTACCGTTATTGACAAAGACGGCAACGAAACCACACAAATTTATTCAGGCAACAATACAATTCCGGCTGATGACGGCGTTTCAATCAAAGGCGCGGTTTTAACTGTCAAAACTACCTTTACCGGCGATTCAATCGACCTTGCAGATTATGCAACAAGTGTTACAAAAGTTGACGCCTCCAAACTTACAACCGGAATTGAAATTATCGGCAACGCAAAGGCAAATTACATAAAAGGCGGCAAGGGCGCAGATACAATCATCGGTGGCACCGGCAATGATACTGTTTCACTTGGCGGCGGCGCAGATATTTATATTTATTCCGGCGGTAATGATGTTATATCTGATTACACTGTAGGACAGGATAAGATAAAACTTTCCGGCGTTTCAATTACAGGCTCTTCCTTAAAGAGTTCGGACGTGATTTTAACTACTTCAAACGGCAACATCACTGTTAAAAACGGCAAAAATAAAAACCTTACAATCATTGATCAAGGCGGCAAAGAAAGTACAAGCGTTTATCCTTCCAACAACGGCGGCAGCAATTTACCGTTAGGAATTACGGTTAAAAATTCTATTGTCACAGCGGCAAAAACTTTCACCGGCAATAAAATTGATTTGGCAGATTATACAGGCGCAACAAAAGTCAACGCGGCGGCTCTTACAAGCAGCGTGAGCATTATTGGAGGTTCCGGCAATAATTCCTTGAAAGGCGGCAAAGGCGCGGATACTCTTTACGGCGGAAGCGGCAATGACACATTAACCGGCGGCGCAGGTAACGATACTTTCATTTACAGCGGCGGAAAAGATGTTATCACTGATTACGCGGCGGGAGATAAAATTAAAATTGAAAGCGGCAAAATTTCAAAAACAACTTACAGCGGCAAAAATGTTATCTTTACCATTGGCAGCGGTACTTTGACTGTCAAAAACGGCAAGGGCAAAAATATTTCTGTTACCGATTCAACCGGCACCAAAACTTACTCAAAGACTTTAGAATTACTTGAAGACAATAATTTTATTTCTGATGACGCCCAAATTTCTTCAATTTCTAAAGTTACTTCAGACAATTATTCGGTTACACAAGTTCAAACTCCAAATTACTTTGCACTGGAACAGAATAACAAAACTTTCTTGACATTTGCAAAGAAATAAAATCTGCTCGACGAACTCAAAAAAATAAACCCGCCACAAAAAGCGGGTTTTTATTTTGGGAAAATATTTGTAAATTATTTTGCGAGTGAAACTTCAGCCGGTTTATCGACTGCGTAGACGCTGATTTTACGTTGAAATTTACCTTTACGTTCAAATGCAACTTTGCCGTTAATTTTGGCGTAAAGTGTATCGTCGTTGCCGCGTCCGACATTCAAGCCGGGATGAAAATGAGTGCCGCGTTGACGAACTAAAATACTGCCGGCAGTAACCAAAGTACCTGCTTGTTCTTTGACGCCGAGTCTTTTGGATTCACTGTCACGCCCGTTACGAGTGGAGCTGACGCCCTTTTTATGTGCGAAAAGTTGTAAGTCAAAATTCAACATTAGATTCACCTCTATTCGATAACTTTAAGAGCTTGCGGAGCCAATTTTTCAATTTCCTGCAGACCGATTAACATTGTTTGAAAGACTGCTTCTGTTAAATCGTCGGGCGGCGTTTTCAATTTCAGCACAAGATGTCCGCTTGAAGATTCGCCCTCAATTTCGCGCTGTAAATGCTTTACAATGCAAAGATATGCCGCTTGCGTAACAGTCGAAACTCCGGCGCAATAAATATCTTGCCCGCGCGGTGCGGTGTTGGCGTGTCCTTCAATCGAAAAGCCTGTAATTTTGCCGTCTTCGTGTCTGTAAATCTCCGCGTTAATCATAGGTTAGCCCTCGATTTTTTCAATTTTAACTTTAGTAAAAGGCTGGCGATGACCTGCGCGACGGCGGTAATTGGTTTTATGTTTGTATTTGAAAATACGAATTTTGGGACCTTTGCCGTTTTTTACAACGGTAGCCGTAACTTTTGCGCCTTCGACAAGCGGTTTACCGACTTTGACAGTTTCGCCGTCAAAAATTCCCAAAACTTCCTCAAAAGTTACTGAATCTTTTTCTTCGACTTCCAATTTTTCAATAATAATTTCGTCGCCTTCAGAAACTTTGTACTGTTTGCCGCCGGTTTTAATAATTGCATACATTCCTAAAACACCTCCAAAAAAAGATGAACTCGCCGACTTCGGCACTGAAATTTTTCAGATTTTGAACCTTATTCGAGCGGTGGTAAAATTAATTTCGTGCGCAAAAAAATAACACGCCGTAAATTAACGCGTTGTAGAATATCGTGAACCACCCGCAACTAAAGTCGCGGGCTTCTGGGGAGCTTACGCCCCCGTTTAAGAAGTTTGACAGTCAAGCTATCCTTATTCTTACAGGCGCGTCCACGTCGCCTCTACACTGTCACCCGAAGGTTTCAGCTTACTTAGTACATTTTTGTTAAAGCGGAAGTCTAACCGCCAGATTAGTTTAATCCTTTTTTTGCATTGATGTCAAGCGCGGCGTTTCATCTCACGACTAAAATCGCGAGTGTTCACGTCGCTATTCATAAATGCAAGAAATTTTTTACTTGCAAAAATTTTATTAACCAGCTATAATTCAAATGTAATGAACACGGTCACTCCAAAAGAAAGAAACTCGGTTGGCTACTGGGCTTTTTTTCGTTATGGGCAAAATAAAAAAACCGTTGCCAAAAACCGGCAGCGGCTTTTTTAGTTTAAGGGAATTAAATTTTACATTTTGAACTTACCAATAGCTTCTTGCATTTCTTCCGCAAGTTTAGCAAGTGATTGAGAGGCGGCGGCAATTTCTTCATTGGAGGCGGATTGAGTTTCAGTATCGCTGGAAATTGAATTGGTATGCTCGGAAGTTTGGCGGCTTACTTCGTTAATAGATTCAACGGCTTCAACTATTTTTTGCGCGCCGTCTGAAACTGTCTTCATTGAAGTACCGATACCCGCCATTTGTTGTTGGATACCGTCGACTCGTTGCATAATGTGCTTAAACTGTTCGCCGACTTCACGAATTGCATCAGTACCTTCTTGTACGTCTTTTGTACCGGCTTCCATAGCCTCAACGGCAAGGGCTGTATCGTGTTGAATTTGAGTAATTCTGTCTCTTATCTGTTCAGCTGAAGTTGCAGATTCAGAGGCAAGTTTTCTTACTTCTTCAGAAACAACGGCAAAGCCGCGCCCGTGTTCGCCTGCGCGCGCCGCTTCAATAGCCGCGTTCAATGCAAGCAGGTTAGTTTGTTCGGAAATAGCAGAAATAGCCTCGACAATCTGCCCGATTTGCTGTGAACTTTCGCCAAGCTTTTTAACAACTTCAGCAGACGCCATAACGCTTTTTTCAATGTTGCCCATTTTACCGACGGCAGATTCCATAAGTTTTTCGCCGCGTTGAGCCGCTTCGGCAGTTTCATTGGAGGCTTTAGTAACAACCTTAGTTTTTTCGGACATATTTTCAATATCTTTGAAAACCAAGTCAACATTTTCTTTAGCGGCGTCAATATCTTCAAGTTGAGTATTTACGTTCATATTGACTTCGCCGACTTTTTCTGCAACGTGAACTGAAGTATCGGCGGATTGTTGCGCGCTTGCAGTCAATTCTTCAGAGGCGGCGGCAACTTGATGTGAAGTAGTAGCCATTTTACTGATTAAGTCGCGCAGTCCTTTACTCATATTGTTAAACGCCTGCGAAAGTGTACCAATTTCATCTTTTGAATTAATATTGAGGTCGGGGACGCCCAAATTGCCCTTTGAAAGTTGAATAGCATGATCTTGAAGTTGAGCAATTGGACCGGTAATTGCGCCGGACATTCTCAAGTTGAGGAAAACCATAACGAAGAAAGCGATAACTGCAAGGATAATGTAAGTGAAACGTAAATCACCGACTGCAGAAAATACAAAACTTTCGTCAACGGCAATACCTAAAATCCAGCCGGTAGCAGGTAAAGTTGTATAGGCGAAAACGCGGGATTTACCGTTGGAGCCTTTAGGAATTATAAAATAGCCGTCGCCTTTTTGTAACATATTTTCAAAG
This sequence comes from uncultured Selenomonadales bacterium, assembly GCA_937901445.1. GTDB lineage: Bacteria > Bacillota > Negativicutes > Selenomonadales > Selenomonadaceae > Quinella. The sequence goes on along the minus strand of CALDHY010000051.1, from coordinate 31,896 downwards.
TGCGGTGCAAGTGCGGGTAAATCTTGAATACTTTTAACGTCTACATTGGAATAAGAATTTGCAAGTACGTTGCCGTTTGGTTCAACAATGATAGCTTCACCTTGCCCGCGATAGTGTACAGAATTAACTTTTTCATCAAGTACGCCCAAAGTAATATCAACACAAGTTGCGCCTACAAATTGCCCGTTGGATTTAATTGGAGCAACGGCTGAAATAACTATTTGATTGGTAAAACTGTCAAGGTAAGAATCAGTAAAAGTTAATTTGCCGGTACTTTGTGCTTTTTTGTACCAATCTCTGCCGGTAGGATCTATTTTGCCGGTAAAATCGCCCGCTTTGTAGCCGTAAAAATATTTGTCTTGAAGACCAATAGTAACTTCCAAAAGGTCGGGGTCATTGGTTGTCATTGAAAAAAGTTCAGGGTTTTTCATTCTGTTCATATCGCCCAAATTGCCCAAAATGACGGCGAGATATTCTGCCGCAGAGCCTTTTTCCATAAGCCAGCCGTTCAAAGATTTACCTTCACCGGCAACTACTGCATCCATTTCTTGTTCAATCGTTTCAGATAAATTTCTTTCTGAAATGCTGTAGCCTGCGAATGAAACAATAGCAACCAGAATACCGGCAACCACCGCCAAAAAAGTAAATTGTTGTTTTAAGTTTAAATTCACTAAAAACACCCTCCTTTAAAATTAAAAAATATATCTGCCGTCCTTAATACGGTATTTAATAATTTCCAATTTAAATAATAATTTCCTGCAAAATATAAAAAAAATTTCTACTTGCCAAAAGATTTTAGCGCAGGGTCTGCAATACCATTGGCGGCGAATGCCCGCGCTCTGTCAAGGCAAGTTGCACAACGCCCGCAAGGTGTATCGCCGCGCTCGTAACAGCTCCACGTTAATTCATAGGGAACGGCAAGGCTTGTACCAATTTTAACAACGTCAGCCTTAGTTTTGCCCAAAAACGGCGCAACGATTTTTATTTTGCCGTAAGTTCCAATTTTTATGGCGGTATTAATTGCCTCAATGAAATCTGCGCGACAATCAGGGTAAGCATTGCCCGCCGTGTCGTCTTGATGAACGCCAATATAAATTTCGCCGTCAGAATCTTCATAGATACTGCCGGCGAAACTAGCCGCCATTGACAACATTAAACCGTTACGAAAAGGTACGTAAGTTTCAACGCGGGAATTTTTTTTGACTTGTTCGGCGTAGGTTGAATGTTCAAGATTTTTGGTTGAAGAATTTAACAGCGCGGAATTGGAACTTTTTAGAATTTCCGCCGCGTCAAATTCGTAGTGGTTGACGCCGTAAAATTCGGCAACCGCCCTCGCGCAGGACAATTCGCGGGCGTGACGTTGCCCATAAAAGATTGAAACAGTTGAAACATTTTCTTGACCGAGTTTTTCAACGGCAAGAGCAATACAAGTTGTCGAATCAAGCCCGCCGCTGGAAAGTATAACCGCCTTCAAATTTATCACCTGCTCTGAATTTTTTCGTTAATCCAATCGAATGTATAAAATTCCACTGCCACAATAAATAAAAAAATTTCAATACCATAACTAAAGGACATTCCATAAGCAAGGGTTGCGCCCAATAATATAAATCCTCCTACCGGTTTAATTTTATTGAGAAAAGCTTTTTCAAGATTTTTATACAGTAAAAAGAATGCAAGCGCGTACAAAGTACCGGATACAAATAACGCTCCAAAAATTTTGCTTTTTTCATCTGAATGCATTAACACTATCGGCGAAATTAAAAGCGTTAATTTGTACGATACAAACGTCAAAATTATTATCAACAATAACAGCTTAATCACGTGTCCGCCATATGATTTTAAAAATACTGCGCTATGATTGTCCGGCGCGGAATTTAATATTTGCTTGCCCGGTATTTTTAAAATGTTCCGAAGTACCAAAAATAAAAATTTTATTCCGGATTGAATTTTTGAGTAAACCAACGCCATAAAGATTGCAAATATTGGCAGAAAGGCAAACAAAATTCTAACGCTGTCACCTTCACCAAAAAAGACTATCCCTAAAACTACTGCCAAACATAAAAAAATTGCAACAGGATTATTCAGTTAAATCACCTTCCCAATTTTAAAAATACAAAGAGAGCGATTCCTGCTGCCAAAATAAAAAATAAAATCGGCACTGCAACAAAAAACATTATTACTGAAAGTGCAACCACAATCAAAGTTACAGCGATTTTTGCAAGGCGATTGTTATTGATTAAGCCGTTGAATAATTTTCCCATAAGCCGTGAAAATAAACTTGAATCATCAGAAATATAAATAGTCCTGCGCGAAAATCTGTAGTTATTTTTTTGACTGTACGAATTGGAGCCGGAATAATTTTTTTCTTCAGTTTCGCCGGTGTCGATAGTTACGCCGTCATAAAAATTTTTTTCGATACTTGACATTTCGCGGACGTTGCCTTCTTGGTTATCGTAGCCGCAAAAAGTACATCGCGCAGAATTTCCAATTTCCTTGCCGCACCTTTGGCATCGCATAAAATACACTCCTTACAAAATTTTCGTACATTGTAGCATATTGACAAATAATTTTGCAAAAAATTTAACTGAAAAATCCGAAATAGGCGTAAAAAAATTTTTCCGGAACTAAAAAACTGCCGCGCGTCAATTCGACGTTCGACAGTCTTTTTTTATATATTTAACGTTGAAAAATTATCTTAAAACATAAACGGTTACATCGCGGCGACCGAAATTCATACATTCAGAATAACTTTCCATACAAAGATCAATTCTGTAACCGTAAATTGCGCCGCCTGTATCAGCCGCTATTGCTTCGCCGTAACCCGGAATGTAAAGACGACTTCCAAGCGGGATAATCGCCGGGTCAACAGCCGCTACGCCGTAAGTTGCAGGAATACCGGTTGCCGTGATTCCGTAACCGTCGCCGTCAGTCGGCAAATACGCCGTTGCTTCCATTGTCATTACTGCAATATAATCGCCGTCATAACCATAAGATAAATCAACTTTATTTTCTTCAATCGATGCATTTTCTGCTTGCTGTATAATTTCAGCATTAACATCTTTAATCGAGGAAAAATCTGCAACGCTTGCAGGTGTAGTGGGCAAGATGTCCACCTCCTTGACTTGTGCAACTTCCGCCGCTTCAATAGCATCATTTTGAGTTGTGAAACCGACGTTAAGAGCCGCCAATCCTGCCAGCATTAAGCCTAATCCCCATTTCTTTTTGCTTAATCCCAACTTTTCTAAAATATTACGCTTCATTATTCCGCTGCCTAACACCTCAAAAGTGTCCCGAGCTTACCGGCAAACAAAAGCCGACTCGCTGCTTCGGAGCAGCCTTCCCCCTCTCTAAAAAAAACACTAACTTTTAACAGTGCCTATTATAAGGCTTATTAATGAAATTGTCATGAAAAAGAAAAAACTTTTTAAAAATTTCTCAAAAATTCCGCGTCAATACGCCAAAAATTTTATCAAAAAAATTTTTTGTCAAACTTGAATTTCACGATACTTTCATTTAAAATTGCAACGGGCGTAATTATACACCTAAAAAAATAAATTGCAAGTAAAATGAAAAAATTTAAAGAAAGGGAAATTTTAAGATGAAAATCATTGAAACTAAAAAAGCTCCGGCGGCAGTCGGTCCGTACAGTCAAGCGATTGAAATTGACGGACTTCTTTTCGCGTCGGGGCAAATTGCGATTAATCCTGAAGTTGGAAAAATTACGGCGTCAGATATTGAAGGGCAAGCCGAGCAGTGCTGCAAAAATGTTGGGGCGATTCTTGCCGCCGCCGAAATGGATTTTTCAAACGTTGTAAAAACTACTTGCTTTTTGGCTGATATTGCAGATTTTAAAAAATTTAATGCCGTGTACGAAAAATATTTTGTAAGTAAACCTGCGCGAAGTTGCGTGGCAGTGAAAGATTTACCACTCGGCGCACTTTGCGAAATTGAAATTGTAGGCAGCAGAAATTGAGCGGTAATTTTTAAGTAAAATAAAAAAGGCGGCAGGGAATTTATCCCTACTGCCTTTTGCCTCTTGCCTACTGCCTTAATCTATCTCTTCAAACATTCCGCGCTTAGATAAGTATTGGACGTATTGGCGGGCGCATTCGTGATATTGCATTGAGGCGGCGCGCAGTGCTTCAATTTCATCATCACGGACGGCGCGCATAATTTTTGCAGGGTTCCCAAAAACTAAACAGTTGTCGGGAATTTTTTTATATTGCGGTAAAAGAGTCCCCGCGCCAATAATGCAGTTTTCGCCAATTTCAGAATATCCCAAAATAATTGAGCCCATACCAACCAAAGTATTTGTGCCGATTTTGCGGCAGTGAACAACGGCGTTATGTCCAATTGTAACGTAATTTCCAATTTCGGTCGGTACGTCATACATAACGTGAATAGTGGCGTTATCTTGAATATTTGCGAAGACGCCAATTTTTACCGGCTGAAAATCGCCGCGTACTGCCGCACCAAACCAAATGCTGGAGCCGGTGCCAATTTCAACATCGCCAACTACTGAACAATTCGGAGCCAAAAAAACATTTTCGGCAATTTTCGGCTTTTTGCCCTTGTAAGCAAGTACAATTCCATTCATTCAAAAACTTCCTTTCAATCGATTGGGAGCCGGTACAAAATCCACGTCCCTAAAATTTCTCCGGTTATTTTAGCATTTGAAAGAAAGAGCGGCAAGCCGTGATTATTCAAAAACTTCATCTTCAATTTTAGAATCCGGTAAAAACTTCAATTTAATTAAAGCTTTAATTCGTTCCTTGCGAATCCAATTTCCAATTTGCTCGCCTTGAAGTTCCGGCGGCGCGTCTCTGCCGCTGACTTTTAATATTTCAGTTAAAATTTTTTCAGCATTTGCCAAAAAAGGCGGCAAGCCGTGATTATCCAAATTAATTATATCGTTGAAATCGTCGGCAGAAATTTTTGAATTGTGAAGTCTAACCAAAAAATCAACAATTTTACCGGGGCGCGTCATAACCGCCGCGCGCATATGTTCAGAAATTACGAATGACGCAATTTTTTTCCAATCTGCAGGCAAGTTGATTCTTTGCGCCATTTCCTGCAAAACGTCAAGCCCGCGCATTTCGTGTTGGTAGTGGTGCGGGAGCATTTCAAGGGGCGTTTTACCTTTGCCGAAATCGTGTGCAAGTGCGGCAAATCTTATTTCAGGCTTAGGATTTATTTTTGAAACTTCGTCAAGAATCTGTAAAGTATGTTCGTAGGCGTCGCCTTCAGGATGAAATTCAACCGGTTGAGTTTTGCCGCGTAAGTTTGCAATTTCCGGAAAAGTAATTTCCAAAATTCCGGCGCGTTCCAAACTTCTGAAAAAAATTGACGGCTTATCAGTTTTTAAAGCGTTTTTCAATTCGGCAAAAATTCTTTCGCCCGGCTCGTCTTTCAGTTCAAAGGCGCAAAGATTCATTGCCGTTAAAGTTTCTTCAGTAATTTCAAAGTTGAATTGCGCAGACTGCCGCGCGGCACGTAAAGCGCGGACGGGGTCATCCATAAAATGTTTAGATACTGCACGAATTTTTTTATTGGCAACATCTTCACGCCCGCCGAAAGGGTCTATCAGTTCGTCGCGCAGAATATCAATCGCCATTGCGTTAATCGTTGTATCACGTCTAAATAAATCTTGTTCAATCGTTACGCTTGAATCAAATTTTACGCTGAAGCCGCGATAACCGGAGCCGACTTTTTTTTCAGTGCGCGCCAATGCAACTTCACAATGTTTGCCGTCAATGTTCAATAAAAAAACAGGGAAAGATTTTCCTACATTAAAAATATTTGGGAAGGCTTTAGCAATTTTTTTTTCATTAATACCCGTAACGCAATAATCCCTGTCATGCGCAGTAACGCCACGAAATTTATCACGTACCGCGCCGCCTACAAGATAAGCCGTGCCGCCCGCGTCATTAACTTTTTGTGCAAATTCCAATTCAGTCATAGATTAACCTTTAAAAAGTTGTACCCAATAAACGTTGCCGTTATCATCGTGCCACGACGCCAGCCCTACTTCAGTTACATCTGCATTTGTCATATTTCTGTAATGACCGGGCGAATTGCGCCAAAGGTTAATTGCGCCCGCCGCTGAAAGATTTGTGCCGTAAGCAATATTTTCGGCGCAAGTCCTGTAACTGATTCTGTACATGTCAAAAATAGTAAAGCAACCGGAGCCGTCGGGACGTGTGTGTGAAAATAATTCTTCGAGTTCTTGGGCGCGGATTCTTGCCGCCGCCTGCAATTTTGAGTTGGGGTTCCAATTCAACTCCCTAAGTCCGACTTCTGCGCGAAGTTCATTTAAAAGATTGACAGCCTCTGCTTGTTCATCGACACTGCCGAAACTTGCCGCCTCAACTTTTGCAACTGTCAATAAAAACACCGCGCAGATTAAAATTACAGGAAAAATTTTCAAGTTTAATCACCGCCTTTTATAATATTTTCAAGCTGTTCAATTTGTTTCTGTTGATTTATTACAATATCTATCAAAGCGTCCATTTTTTGAAATTTTTCTTGATAAACTTTCAGCATCTGTCCAATTTCTTCAAGATATTTTTCTATTGCTAAAGTCTCAAGTTCAGCCATAGTGTAACCTTCAACAGAATCTTCAACCGTTGCGGATTCAAATAAAATTTCGTAAAGCCGCGCAAAATATTTTTCGGATTCTTTAATTTTTAAAATTTGTTCGTATTTTTTTGCCGGAATGTAATTTTTTAACTTTGTCAGTAATTGCGGTTGCCTGTGAAATGCAAAAGGTTTGTTATTCGGTTCAAGTACGGAGTTCATAAAGATAAAGAAAAGCAACACCGGCTTGTAAGGCCAAATAAGCACTACCGGAAATTTTCTGATTTCTTCATAGTCAATGGGATATATCTTGCCGTCGTTACCAAAAATAAAATTTGAAGTTTGAATATCGCCGTGATAGTAGCCTTGCTCTTCCAAAAGTACCATCCACTTCAAAGCTTGCTTTATGACATTCCACCGATCTAAATTTTCGCCGCTTGAAATTTTTTCGGCAAGTGTAACGCCTTCAATTTTATCCCGCACTATGAAAATTTGCATACCGCCTTCATCTTGTTCCGCATGAACAGCATAAAGTTTTGGAAGTCCGTTTTGCCCGCCAAAACTTTGCAAAAAATTAATTTCAGTTTGAGCCTTGTTAAGTTGTCCTTGCCCTTTTACGTAGAAATATTTTACAAATTTATCGCCGCAGTAATAGTGCATTACATCAGTCTTTGCAAGGTAAGAATGCACATTGTAGCTTATTTGGTCAATCTGTAACATTCCCAATTTTTCAAAGTACAAATATTTATTGCTTGAAAAACACAAGGGACGCTTTACGCCGTTACGTTTGCGGCTGTCACTTTGCATCAACATTATTGTAAAATCAAAGCCGGGCAAAAAATCACGATAATTTTTTGGAATGTAAGACCTGTGAACACCTTCAAGCGCAAATTCAAAAATACCGTTATGAATTTTCTTGCTTAACTCCTCAACCATATCTTGAACGAATTTAACGCCGAGATACTTTGACATATTGTGCAGAACGCTTAACATTAAAACCAAATCGTATTCGCCGTCTTGTATTGTTGTAACAAATTCTTCAATTTTTGCCTGTACGAACCGAATTTTTAAATCAGGATTTTCTGCCGCCAAAATATTCCCTAAAGTTATGTTTTGCGGGCGTAAGTCTACACTAACTACATACCCCCCCCCGTTTTGCTATATTGAGACTGAAAAAGCCTTGCGCACACCCCAAATCCAAAACGCGGAGCGGGCGTTGCAGTTTCTCACTTAAAGCGTCATAGATATTTTTGATATAGGGTAAACGGTCTTCACAATTTCTAAGCGGTTTATCGTTCCACTCCGGATGATTAAAAATTGGCTGATAAAATTCCGGCAATGAATTAACCGCCGCATTAAGTTCTGGGCTAATTACTGACAAATTTAACTCCTCCTCAAACTACAGAAAATTTATCCCTCAAAATAACGTCGTGACTGCCGCCCTCAACAATGGAAGTTGCAGAAACTAAAGTGATTTTCGCCTTTTCGCGCAGTTCAGCCAAATTCAACGCGCCACAGTTGCACATTGTCGAACGAACTTTAGCAAGCGTCGAGCTTACATTATCTTTGAGCGCGCCGGCGTAGGGTACGTAAGAATCAACGCCTTCTTCAAATGAAAGTTTTTTATCGCCGCCCAAATCGTAGCGTTGCCAATTCCGCGCGCGGTTGGAGCCTTCGCCCCAATACTCTTTGTAGTAAGTGCCGTTGATTCTGATTTTATCTGAAGGCGATTCGTCAAAGCGTGAAAAATATCTGCCGAGCATCAGAAAATCTGCGCCCATTGCAAGGGCAAGCGTCATATGATAATCGTGAACTATGCCGCCGTCCGAGCAAACAGGGATATAAATTCCCGTGCGTTTGAAATATTCGTCGCGTGCGTTGCAAACATCAATAACCGCCGTTGCCTGCCCGCGTCCAATTCCTTTTGTTTCACGAGTGATACAGATTGAACCGCCGCCAATTCCAACTTTGATAAAATCTGCGCCCGCCTCCGCCAAAAAGTTAAACCCTTCAGCGTCAACAACATTTCCTGCGCCAACTTTAACATCTTCGCCAAAATTTTTGTGAATGTATTCAAGAGTAATTTTTTGCCATTCGCTGAAACCTTCAGAAGAATCAATGCAAAGTACATCTGCGCCGGCTTTTAAAAGTGCGGGAACTCTTTCAGCATAATCACGGGTGTTAATACCCGCGCCTACAACGTAGCGTTTGCGTTTGTCGATAAGTTCAAGAGGATTAGTTTTGTTATCTGTATAATCTTTACGAAAAACCATGTAGCGCAGGCGTTGATTTTTATCTACGAGCGGCAACATATTTAATTTATTTTCCCAAATTAAATCGTTGGCTTGCGGTAAAGTTGTATTTTCAGCCGGTGCCCAAATTAATTTTTCAAACGGCGTCATAAATTCCTGCGCGAGTTCATCGCCTGTCATTCTGGTAATTCTGTAGTCGCGGCTTGTGATAATCCCCAAAAGTTTACCGGTAGGCTTGCCGTCTTCAGTAACCGCCATTGTCGAGTGTCCCGTTTCTTCAAGCAGTGCAAGAATTTCTTTTAAAGTTGAAGTTGGTTTAACGTTTGAATCACTGGAAACAAAGCCGGATTTATAATTTTTGACGCGCTGTACCATTGCCGCCTGATCCTTGATTGACTGCGAGCCGTAAATAAATGAAATTCCGCCTTCCTTTGCAAGTGCAATAGCCATTTTGTCATCTGAAACGGATTGCATAATTGCTGAAGTCATTGGAATATTTAAAGTTAATTTGGATTCTTCCCCGCGTGTGAATTTTACAAGCGGCGTTGACAAGTCCACGTTTGCCGGTATGCAGTCTGTTGAAGAATAACCCGGTACAAGCAAATATTCGCCGAAAGTGTGTGAAGGTTCTTTGTAATAAAAAGCCATAAAAAAGCTCCTTTCAGTCGCCTTTTAGGGAATAGGGATTAGAGAATTAGCCCTGCATCTTAAGAAAGACGACCTTTAAAATTTTCGTAACTAAAATTTTTTATAAGTTTCAATTCGCCGTCAAAAGTTTTGGCGTAAATTGCCGGAAGTTTAACGCCGTTGAAAGTGTTGTTTTTAACCATTGTGTAAATTGCCATATCGCAGAAAATAATTTCGTCGCCTTCGTTTAAAGGATTGTCAAAGCTGTATTCGCCTATAATATCGCCCGCTAGACAAGTTGCGCCGCCGAATCTGTAATTAAATTTTTTGACGCCAATTTCAGCCGCGCCGATAATTTTTGGCGTGTAGGGCATTTCCAAAACGTCAGGCATATGACAAGCCGCGCTTGCGTCGATTATGACATTTTGCACGCCGTCGCGCAGATTTTGAATTTCTAAAACGCTTGCAACCAAAAAACCCGCGTCAAGTGCAACCGCTTCGCCCGGCTCCAGATAAATTTCAACGTCGTATTTATTTTTCAGGCGGCAGATAATTTTTTTTAGCCGTTCGATATCATAATTGCTTTTAGTGATATGGTGCCCGCCGCCCAAATTCAGCCATTTCATTTTGTAAAGATATTCGCCGAAATTTTTTTCTACCGCGTCAACAGTTTCTTCGAGTGCGTCAGAATTTTGTTCGCAAAGTGTATGAAAGTGCAAGCCGTCCAATTTTTCAAGTAAATCACGTCGCGCAGATTTAAATTCGTCGATACGCACGCCGAGCCTTGAATTTTTACTGCAGGGGTCATAGATTGAAATTTTTTGCGTTGAATGTTCGGGATTAATTCTTAAACCGGCAGATTTAACTTTGTCTGCAAATTTTTCAACCTGTCTGAAAGAATTAAAAATAACGTGGTCGCAAATTTCGGCAAGTTCGATAATTTCAGAATCTTTGTAAGCCGGCGCGTAAACGTGATTTTCGCCGCCGAAAAATTCTTTGCTTAAGCGTGCCTCATGCAAGCCGCTGGACGCCGTGCCGCTCAAATATTTTTTTATCAAAGGGTAAAAATAATAAGCCGAAAAGCACTTCTGCGCGAGTAGGATTTTTGCGCCGGTAGATTTTTGAACTTCAGCCAAAATTTCCAAATTCCGCGTCAAAATTTTTTCGTCGATAATGTAAGCCGGTGTTTCCATCAGTCAACAAGCTCCGGCGAAAAGTTTTCTTTGTAAGGCAAGCCGAATTTATTTAACGCCGCCATAAACGGGTCGGGGTCAAATTCTTCAACATTGCGCACACCCTTTAAATTCCATTGCCCGCTGATTAACATTGCCGCGCCAATCATTGCCGGTACGCCGGTTGTATAAGAAATTGCCTGCGATCCAACTTCACGATAACAAGATTGATGATCGCAAACATTGTAAACGTAGTAAGTTTTTGGTTTGCCGTCCTTTTCGCCGGTAAAGATACAGCCAATATTTGTTTTGCCGACTGTACGAGGTCCGAGCGTTGCAGGGTCGGGAAGTACAGCCTTTAAAAATTGCAAAGGAACTATTTTTTGCCCGTTAAAATCGATAGGATTAATTGAAGTCATTCCAACATTTTCAAGGCATTTTAAGTGCGTCAAGTAACTTTGCCCGAATGTCATAAAAAATCTGATTCGTTTAACGCCGGGAATATTTTTTGCAAGCGATTCAATTTCTTCATGGTACAGGAGGTACATATCTTTTTCGCCGACTTCATCGAAGTTGTAGGAGCGTTTAATTTCAAGCGGCGCGGTTTCAATCCATTCGCCGCCTTCGTAGTATTCGCCCTTTGCCGTAACTTCACGAATATTTATTTCAGGATTAAAATTTGTGGCGAAAGGGTAGCCGTGATCGCCGCCGTTGCAGTCCAAAATGTCAATCGTTTCAATTTTATCAAAGTAATGTTTGAGCGCGTAAGCCGTGAAAATTCCCGTAACGCCCGGATCAAAGCCGCAACCTAAAAGCGCGGTAATTCCTGCGCGTTTGAAATCTTCATCTAACGCCCATTGGTGTTTGTATTCAAAGTAAGCCGTTTCTTCCGGCTCATAATTTGCCGTGTCAAGATAGTTGGTTTTCGTTTTGAGGCAAGCGTGCATAATTTTTAAATCGTGGTACGGCAACGCCAAATTTACAACAACGTCAGGATTAAAAATTTCAATCAGATTAACGAGCGAATCAACGTCGTTTGCGTCAACTTGTGCCGTCGAGATTCTTGTTGAACTTTTGCCTTCGAGTTTAGATTTTAATGCATTGCACTTTTCAATATTTCGGCTTGCAATGCAAATTTCCTTGAAAATTCCGCTGTTTTCTACGCACTTATGAATGGCAACGCTTCCTACGCCGCCGCAACCAATAATTAATGCTTTGCCCAATTTTTCAACCCCCAATTTTAAGGACTAAGGACTAGGGACTAAGGGCTAGGGATTTTCCTTTTGCCCATAGTTTAATCCTCAAAAAGTTTTAAAATTATAAAATTATAACTAAATAAAAATTCTAAGTCAAATTCGTATACTGAAAGTAAAAAAACTCTCAACCGTAAAAAGTCGAGAGTTAAAAATTTTCGTCGCGCAGATTCTTATAGGGGCTAAGGGTTAGGGATTAAGGATTAGGGAGAAAATCCCCTAGTCTTTAGGCTTTAGGCTTTAATTTCTAATTCCTATTTTGACAGTAAGTCAAAACAGTTTCTGCCTGCGCGAGGTTTTCATAGGTTGAAGGTTTAATTTCTGTAACAGAATAATTATCAGCCGTAATTTCGGTAATGTCAGAAATTTGCACGGCGTCAGAAATAAAATTATTATCCTCAAATAAATCAGCAGTACGAGCATTGGAATTGGAATAAATTTGAGTATCAGATTTATTTTGGCTGTCAAGTGTTGTAATTTTTTTGCCCGCGCCGTCTTTAACTGTCAAAGTTCCCTCATCAGTTGAGAAAACAACGTCATCGCCGCTGATATTCCAGCTGAAATCACCGCTGAATTTAATTTTATCCTTTCCTGCGGCGTAATCTGTAATAACGTCATTACCGCTTGACGCAATGAAAGTATCATTGCCGTTGCCGCCGGTTAATGTGTCATTGCCCGCGCCGCCGTTCAAACTGTCGCCTTTTGTGCCGCCGTAAATTACATTATTTGAATCGTTGCCGGTAACATTCAACGCGCTTGCAACCGCCGAGCCGTCAACTGTTACAACGCCGCTTTCAACCGTGCCTTTAAATCCTGAAGTTAAAGTTACAGCGGTTTTATCTTCATTGTAAGTCTTGCCGCTCTCATAAATGTAAACTGTATCGTTGACAGTAACTTTTTTACCTGCCGCATTTTTGGCAGTTAAGCTGTTACTTCCAACTTTAAAAATAACGTCCGAACTTTTGACTGAAACGCTCTTAATTGCGCCGCCGATTGAAATTTTATCCTCTTCGGCGTAATTTGTGATGACGTCTTTACCCGCGCTGTAAATGAAAACGTCCGCGCCGTCTCCGCCTGTCAATGTATCGTTACCTTTGCCGCCCCAAAGTGTATTGCCGTCATCGCTGCCGATAATCAAATTATTTTTGGCATTGCCGGTAATTTGAATTGAATCAGCCGACGAGCCGTCAATAGAAACAACGCTTGAAACTGTTTCAGTATAATTTGCGCTGTAGCCGGAATCTAAAGTTACTGCAGTTTGTTTTTCGTTGTAAGTTAAGCCGTCATAATAAATTTGAACGGCAGATTTTTTATTTACAACGGTTGTAATTTTCTTACCTTCGCCGCCTGTAACAGTCAATTTACCGTTCGCGGTTTCAAAAATTACGTCGCCTTCATCAACTGAAGTATTGGTAATTGCACTTGTGAGAGAAATTTTATCTGCTGCCTCATAATCAGTGATAACGTCATTACCGCCGCTGAAAACGAAAGTATCATTGCCCTTGCCGCCCGTTAATGTGTCATTGCCTGCGCCGCCGTTCAAAGTGTCATTCTTTGTACCGCCGATAATTGAATTATTTTCAGTGTTGCCGGTAATATTCAGCGCGCTTGCAACCGTCGAGCCGTCAGCTGTAACAACGCCGCTGTCCAATGTACCTTTAAAAGCCGCCGTTAAAGTTACAGCCGTTTTATCTTCGTCATAAATTTTGCCGCTTTCATAAATGTAGGTTGAATCGTTGACAGTAATTTTCTTGCCGCCGCCGTCTTTAACAGTCAATGTGTTACTTCCAACTTTGAAAATAACATCAGCCGCACTTTTGGAACTTTTGACTGAAACGCTTGTAATTGAACTGCCGATTGAAATTTTATCGCCTTCAGCATAATTCGTGATAACGTCTTTACCCGCGCTGTAAACGAAAACATCCGCGCCGTCACCGCCTGTCAATGTATCGTTACCTTTGCCGCCCCAAAGTGTAGAATTTTCACCGCCGATAATCAAATTGGCTTTATCGTTGCCGGTAATTTGAATCGAAGTTTTAGCTGCGCCGTCGATTGTTAAAATTGCTTTTTCGGCTGTATAAGCATTGGTATAGTCTGCCGCGAGAGTTACAGCGGTTTTCTTTGTGTTGTATTTAAGATTTTCGCCGTAAATATAAGTTGCCGCCTTTGTACTGCCGGAATCAATAACATTGATTGACGCGCCCGCGCCGTTTGCAATTTTTATGGAGCCGCTTCCAACTTTCAAAGTCAAGTCTTTATCGTCAATCGTCCAGCTGTCAATTTCGCCGCTTGTAATTTGCAAAGTATCGGTTGCCGAAAATCCGGAAATTGTATCGTTGCCGTCGCCGCTTGCATATTGGAAAAGATTTTTGCCTTTCGTTGCAGAAATTGAATCATTGCCCGCGCCTCCAATAATCGTATTTTTGGAAGTGCCGCTTGCAAGCGAAATTAAATCATCGCCCGCGCCAACTGAAATTACTGCACTGTTGCCTGTTTGAGTAATTGTATCTGCGTTTGAACTGCCAACAACTGAAACGCCGGTATAAGTGCCTTTCGCCAAATTCAGCGCGTAGCCGTCAGAAATTGTAAGCGCGCCCTTATTAACCGCCGCCTGCGCGACCGTAACAGTATTTTCATCAAGCGAAAGTTGCGTTGCCTTTGCAGAAGTTTTCAAGCCGTTGACAGTTACTAAAGTTTGTGCCGCCGTTGCCGAATTGTAAGAAATTTTGTTATCAGACAAAGTATAACCTGCAGTAACATTTTCAGTTTTATATTCGGCTGTACCGCTTGCAACACTCCAACCGGCAGGCGTAGTTTCAGAAATTGTAACGTCTGTATCAAGTTTCAAAGTGTAGCCGTCATTAATTTCAACGGTGTCAGCTTGCGCGAGCGCGTGCGCAGAAATTGTTACAACTTTTTTGTTCACTGAAATATCAGCTTCAGTTGCCGCCGTATTCAAGCCGTTAATTGAAATTTGCGCCTCTCCCGAATCTGCCGCCTTGTAATAAATTTCGTTGTTGGAAAGAATATAGCCGCCGGTTGAGCCCGTTGCAAAATAATTCGCCGTTCCCTTAGAAATTTCCCAATGTGCAGGAACGCTTTCAGGAACTGTAACATCGTCTGCAAGTTTCAAAGTATATCCGCTTGTAATTGTTACAGTTGTTGAAGTGTCAAGCGCGGTTGCCGCAATTACAACAGGTTTACCCGTCGCCAAAATTTCTTCGTCGTCAAGCGTGTTAATTGCCTTGCCGTCAACTGTAATATCGCTCCAACTTGCAGAGGAACTCAAGCCGCCGATTGAAATTAAATCTCCGTAACTTGCCACGCCGTTTTCAATTTTCCATTCAAGCGCGGTTACAAAATTTTTAACATTTGTTTTTGTCTTGCCGTTATAAATCGTAACGTTTGAAATATCTGCAACATCCGAAACGCCGCTAAGCGAAACTTTAACGCCCGTGCCGTAAATTAAAACGCCGTCTTTGTAATACGCCTTTTTATAATCGCCGCTCAAAGAAACAACATCGCCCGCCGCAATATCTGTTAAAGTTGCATTGAGTGCGCCGCCAAAATAAAGTGTATCGTTGCCGTCGCCGCCAGTAATTTGCAATCCGTCTGAATCTGTAACAGAAATTTTATCTGCGCCGTCTTCGCCCAAAATGTAACCACTGCTGTAACTGCCTGTAACTGTAACATTTGAAACATTGATAACATCTGCGCCCGCGCCGCCTGTAACGGTTAAATGAGCTTGAGTATATCTGCCGTCGTTTTCGTCGCCAAGTGTTACGTCGTCAACAGAAATTGTATCTGCACCTTCGCCGCCGTTCAGTGATACGTAACTGCTGCTGCCTTTGTAAAATTCAATATTTGAAACAGAAACAGAATCGTTGCCGCTGTCGAAATTTCCATAAATATTACCGTTTCTAACCATTGTATCGCCATAACTTATACCCAAGCCGCCGAGTGTCATATTTTCAAATGAAACTGTATCATTGCCGCCTTTGCCGTAAACATAAAATGTTGCGTTGGGAGCGATAATATTTTTGATAGAAATTGAATCTGCGCCGTTAATGCTTGAATTATCAACGCTGAAAATACTGCCGTTAATAAGAATCCTTTGAGAATCATCGCCCGTTAAAGTCCAATTATCCAAAGAAATTGTATCGTTGCCGTCGCTTGCATAAGTGGAATATTCACTGTAAAACATTACATCGCCGCTAAAATTCCCTGTAATGTTTGATACAGAAACAGAATCATTGCCCGCGCCGTTGTAAAATCTAAAACCTGAAGTTACAGTGCTGTTATCAACTGAAATTGTATCGTTGCCTTCGCCGCCGAAAAATCCTGTACCGTAAATAGTGGCGTTTCTTGCAATAAGTAAATCGTCGCCCGCGTCGCCGGAAACTCTACCGCCCGTGCCGGTGTAAGAATCATAATAGGGCATCCAAGTTTCATAAAATTCAATGGTATCGTTACCTTCGCCACAGTCAAAATTAGCAGCAGAATTTTCAATTATTTTGGTTACTGAAACAGAATCATTACCCGCGCCCGCGTCAATTCCAACATGACTTTCTGACGCAATAATAGTATCGTTGCCTTCGTCGCCATAAGCCCAAGCATTGGTAGAACCTTTTACAGAAATTAAATCATCATCTGCGCCGCCGACAATGCTAAAATAACCATAACTGCCTGACACTGAAATATTTTCTGCAGTAATTGTATCTTTGCCCGCGCCGCCGTAAGCTCTCAAATAGCCTTCGTTTGTAGAATTTTTAATTGAAATAGAATCATTGCCGCCACGTGCATAAATATCAAAATAAGCGCGGTAGGCGTTTGAAATATTTTCAACAAAAATTGTATCGTTGCCGCTTGTAACCGAATCATGCCCGCCCATATCAATATCAACATAGCCGCCGGTTTTATCAATGTTTGTGACAGAAACATTTGCATTACCTTTGCCGCCGATAACATAAATATTGCCGCCCGTCATTGAAACGTTATCTACAGTAAAATTATCTGCGCCGCCGTTGCCGTTTATTGAAATGTTGCTGCTTGAAATTGTAACTTTTTCAAGTGAAATTTCATCAGCCGAATTTTCGCCGCCTGTCATTGTAATGCCGCCGCCAACTGTATTTATAATATTTTGCGCGGAAATATTGCCGTTGCCGCTAAGTGAAACATAGCCGCTTTTTTCAAAATTTACGCCGTCCACAGAAACAGTATCGCCTTTTGCTTTTAAAGAGGTGGTTGAATTTCCGCTAAAAGTAATATCTTTGAGTGAAGTTTTGCCGCCGCCGCTTGTACCGTCTTCAACATAAAATCTGCCCGCGCTGTCAAGTGTTAAATTTGAAACTGAAACGGTATTATTTGCAACGCCGCCGCTGATATAAAAGCCTTCATTATTATAGGTGTTGGAAGTGTAGCCGCTGACAGAAACATTTGAAACTGAAACAGAATTATTACTGCCGCCGCCTAAAATTGAAACTTCGCCGCCTTCGCTGTAATAGCTGCTCGGTCTTGTAACATAGAAATTTGAAACAGAAATAGTATCGTTGCCTTGTTCGCCTTTAACGTTGGCAGTTACGCCGCCGCGAATACTTGCATAGCCGCCTGTCATTGTAACATCTGTAACTTTAATAGAATTGTCTGCGCCTTCGCTGTAGACAGCCAAACTGCCGCCCGTCATTGAAATTTTGTTTGCAGAAAGTGTATTACTGCCGCCAATGCTTTCAACAACTGAATCAGCGTCAAAAGGATCGTCGCCGACGCGCTCCAGAATACCTGTACTAACTTCAAAATGTCCGCCTTGAATTGTAACTTCACTTGCAGTATTTATGTTACTTCTGCCGTGATCGCGTTGAATGAAATTTCCGCCTGTAACTGAAACTTTGCTTACTGAAACACTATCAGTACCTGTATCGCCGTAAACATTGACAAGACCGCCGCTGACTGTAACATTTGAAACGTTAAGCGAATCATCATCCCACGCGCCATTAACTTTCAATGAACCGTCGCTTACATTTGCGCCATTGACAGACAATTTGTCGTTTTGGTCGCCGCCGATAAATTGAAAAAGTCCGCCTTCGATTTTCAAATTTTTGGCGTTCATGGTGTCGTTGGCGTCTTTGCCGTCATAAATCATAACGCCGCCATTAACGGTATAAGGCTCCCAGTAGTCGTTTACTGTAACGGGTCCGCCGCTTACAACAGTAATGTTTGTGATTGAAACTGAATCAGCGGCAGATGTACCTTGATGGTAGTCCCAACCGTCGATAGTTTCATTGTTTCTTGTGTAAGTTGCCATAAAACATCCCTCCAGTAAAATTGGATTTTTTGAGGTATCAGAGGTAACCAATTTTGCCGAATGACAGAGGCATTGCAACCGCTAAAAAAATTTCAAACGGCAATCAATAATGATATTATTATACTGCCCACTCCCGCTTTGATTCAAGGTATTATAGAAAGTTTAATGAAATTTTAATGTAAAAAAAGACAGCCCCTTTAAAGCTGTCTTTGAAAATTTTTTATACAAGGTCGCGCAGAATTTCACGCCCGCCGCCGTCTAAAATTTTTTCTGCCAAATCTTTACCAAAAGTTGAAAGTTTTTCCGGCGGAGCTATTGAAAAATCCTTGATAATTTTTTTGCCGTCGATTGAGGCGATAACTGCGCGAGCATAAATTTTATCGTCAAGAATGGAGGCGAAAATTCCAACAGGTATTTGACAACTGCCGCCGATAATTTTTAGAAAATCCCGTTCAATTTTCGTGGCTTGAAAAGTTTGTTCGTCATTCAAGAATTTTACAATTTCGGCAACTTCAAAATCATCTGCGCGAATTTCAAGGGCAAGCGCACCCTTCCCTACCGCCGGAATTATTTCAGTCAAAATTTGTTTAATCCTATCGCCGTAACCTAAACGTTCAAGACCCGCCGCCGCCAAAATAATTGCGTCAAAATTTCCTTCGTCAAGTTTTTTCAAGCGTGTATCAACGTTGCCGCGCAGATTTTCAACTTTCAATTTTGGAAAGAAACTTAAAATTTGCGCCGCGCGTCTTAAGCTTGAAGTACCGATAACCGCGCCTTTAGGCATTTCGTCAATCGAATTAAATTTATTGCTTACAAAGGCATCGAAGGGATGAGCGCGTTTTGTTACGGCGGCGATTTTAAAATTGGCGGGCAATTCGTTAGGTACGTCTTTCAAGCTGTGTACCGCCAAATCAATTTTATTTTCGGCTAGGGCGTTTTCAATTTCTTTAGTGAAAAGTCCCTTGCCGCCGATTTTTGCAAGCGGCGCGTCTAAAATTTTATCGCCGGTAGTTTGAATTTTTACAATTTCAACTTCCGGCGTGATAAATTCTTTTTTCAATTCAGCCGCTACAAATTCCGACTGCCATAACGCCAATTTGCTTGCACGTGTGCCGATTCTAATTTTTTCCAATATAATCACTCTTTCAAGAAAATTTTAACAAGAGTAAAAATCTCCAGTCTTTAGGCATTAGTCTTTAGTCACTAATTTTTTTGCAAGTTTTACGGCGGTAACTCCGTCTTTAGCATAAGCATCCGCGCCCGCCGCGTCAGCGTATTCTTGAGTTAAAGCCGCGCCGCCGACCATAACTTTTGCCGCGCAACCCGCCGCGTGTAAATCCGCAATAACTTTATCAATCTGAATCATCGTAGTTGTCATAAGCGCACAAAGCCCGACAATGTCAGCATTGTTTTCAATCGCCGCCTTGACAATTTCCGCCGAGTCAACGTCTTTTCCCAAGTCAATCAATTTGAAGCCGCTGTTTGCCAAAAGTGCGCCGGTAATATTTTTGCCCAAATCGTGAACGTCGCCTTTGACAGTTGCAATTACAAAAGTTCCGTTGGTCGCCGTTTCCTGCGCGGGCAAAATTTCTTTGATTTTATTAAAAGCCGCGCGCATAGTTTCAGCTGAAAGTAAAACTTGAGGCAAGAAAATTTTTCCTGCGCCGAAATCTTCGCCAATGTCATTCATTGCGGCAGTTAAAGCCTTTTCGGTAATTTCGTTGGCGTCGTGATTTTCTTCAATCGCCTTGACAATCAGCGCGGGTATTTCGTCTTTATCGCCTTCAATAACCGCTTGCTTAATCTGCGCGAGAATCGGCAAATTTATTTTTTTCTCAACTGCAACTTCAGAATTATTTACAACCAACTTGCTGAAATTTAAGCCGTTAGCATCTTTGCCCAAAAGTGCGGCACTTGCTTTAAGCGCGTTTTGCATTGATTCGTCATAAGGATTCATAATTGGCGCGTCGAGTCCGGCGGCTAGGCACATTGCAAAAAAAGTTGAATTAATCAGCGGGCGATTGGGCAAGCCGAAAGAAATATTGCTAAGTCCCATTGTCGAAGGGTAGCCGAATTTTTCACGGTAAATTTTTAAAGTTTTCAAAACTTCATTGCAAGCATTGGCGTCGGCTGAAATTGTCATTACCAGTGCGTCAAGTAAAAAATCGCCGTCGCGCAGTCCGATATTTTTTGCAGCCTCAATAATTTTTCCTGCAACTTCAACGCGTTCTTCGGCAGTTTTGGGAACGCCTTTTTCAGTGAGTGGTAAAACTAAAATTGCCGCGCCGTATTTTTTGGCAAGCGGTAAAAATTTTTTAATTCTGTCAGGCTCAAAACTTACGGAATTTATCAAAGCGCGTCCGGGATAAATTCTTAAAGCCGCCTCAAGTGCTTTTTCGTCTGAAGTGTCAATCGCAAGCGGCGCGTCTGTAATTTGTGAAATTTCTTTGACAGCCTGCGCCATAATTTTTGCTTGGTCAATTCCGCCGACGCCCATATTTACGTCAAGGATTTTTGCGCCGCTTTTAACTTGATTCAGCGCGTCTTTCTTCACGCCCAAAAGTGAACCGTCTTTAATTTCGGCGGCAAGTTTTTTTCTGCCGGTAGGGTTAATTCTTTCGCCGATTAAAACAGTTGGAAGATTTTTATCAATTTCAACAGTTTTGCTGCGGCTTGCAAGTTTCAGCGTATTGTCGAATTTTCGCGCGGGTTTATTAAAATCAAACTCCGATGCCTCGCCGGTAACGCATTCAATCGCCGAGAGCAAATGCGTTGAAATAATGGAATATTTTTCTTCGAGATTGTGTCTGGCAACGACGCGGCTAAGTGCGCGAATGTGTTCGGGCGTTGTACCGCAGCAGCCGCCCAAAAAAGTTGCGCCCGCCTCAACAAGTTTAACGCCCCAACTGCCAAAAGTTTTTGCGTCCATTGGAAATTTTGTAACGCCGTTTTCAAGGTAAGGCATCCCCGCGTTAGGTTGAACGCTTATTGGCACGCGGCAATTTTCAGCCAAAATTTTTACAACGGGAACAAGTTGCTCCGGTCCGAGCGAGCAATTCACGCCGATAATATCTGCGCCCATTGCCTCCAAAATTACGGCGGCAGATTGCGGGTCTGTACCTGTAACCGTGCGCCCGTCTTCACTGTAAGAAAGTTGACAAATTACCGGCAAGTTGCAAGCGTCCTTTGCGGCTAAAAGTGCGGCGCGCATTTCTTGAATATCAATACAAGTTTCGATAATTAAATAATCTGCGCCCGCTTCAGCTAAACTTTGTGCTTGTTCATAAAAAATTTTGTAGGCGTCTTCAAAATCTAAATCGCCCAGCGGCGCAATAAATTTTCCCGTCGGTCCCATTGAACCGGCAACTTTTACATTGCCTGCAGACTTTGCAATTTTTACGGCGGCAAAATTCAATTCACGCGCTCGCGCAGAAATTCCATAATGTTCAAGCTTTAAACTGCTTGCGCCGAAAGTATTTGTTTCAATAATGGTTGCTCCGGCGTCAATATAGGCGCGGTGGATTTTTTTTACAACTTCAGGGTTTTCAACATTCATTAATTCGGGACACGCGCCAGCCTTTAAGCCGCCCTGTTGCAACATTGTACCCATTGCGCCGTCAAAAATTTCTATCATAAAAATATCTCCCTAAGAAAAATTCTTGGAAGATATTATATTACATATGGAAAAGCCGTGCAATTTTTATCAAATGTGGTCACGCCGAAAAGTTTTTGCAAATTTTTCTTCGTCAATCGTGTCAATATTATTTTGCAGAATCCGCAACATTTTTTCTTTGCTTTCGCCAATGTAACCGGCAATTCTTACAGAGTCCATCGCATGAGCCGCCCAAAAATAAGTTTGCGGCAAATTTAAATTTTCCGGAAAAATTTTTTCCTCAATCAAAATTTCTTTTTCGCCGGCGGGCGTAAATTTTCCGGCTTGAATATCTTCAGCAAGTTTTGTTTCAGGAAAAGCCGTCATTGTATTTATCAGAATAGTATCAGGTTTAATTTCGTTGGCAAGTTCGGCGGAGGCAAGGGCGCACTCTTCGCCGCGTACTTTGCCTGCCGTGCCGAGCATCAGCATATCCATATGGCGAATTTGTGAATCATTCAACCTGCCGCATTGTTCACGAATATCTGAAACGCTATTACCTTTGTTGAGAAATTTTAAAACATCATCAAGTCCGCACTCAACCCCAACGTATAAATCATTGACGCCCAAAATTTTCAGCCGTTTCAAATTTTCGTCAGTTTTGGCTTTAATATTTCTAACTGCCGCGTACATTGTGAAAATTTCAATGTTCGGCAGATATTTTTTTACAAGCGTGATAATTGCTTCAAGCCGCTTTGCCAAAAATAATGGAAGACATTTTGAAAAAAGCGTTTGTAGTGTATCTTTTAACAAATATCTTGAACGGCAAAAAGTATGTTGGACAAACCGTTAAGAAATTGAAAATACGCATTTCAAGTCACAGAAGAAATAAAAATTCTTGCATTGGACGCGCTATAAATAAATACGGATTTTAAAATCGAAATTCTTGCCGAGTGTCAAAGTGAAGATGAACTTAATGAGCGCGAAATTTATTGGATTGCCAAATTAAATACAAAAATTCCTAACGGTTATCATTTAACTGACGGCGGTAATGGCGGAATTGGTCGTGTCATTTCGCCTGAATCAAGAGTACAAGCGATGCTGTCAAATACCAAGAAACGTGCCGTTCGTTGCATCGACACAGGAGAAATTTTTTTGTATAGGCAGAAATAGTATTGCGAACGTTTGCAAAGGTAGGCAAATGACAGCCGCCGGAAAACATTTTGAATATGTAGATGAACCCTTAAGCGAAGAGGCAAAAAATAAACAGCGTAAAACTCCAACTGCTCTAAAAGTGCGTTGTACAGATACAGGTGAAATTTTTTCTTCAGCACAAAAAGCAGGTCAAAATAAAAAAATTTACGGTAATACTATAAGCGCAGTTTGTCGCGGTCAAAGGAAAATTGCCGACGGTCTTCATTGGGAATATATTTAAATTCCCCTCCTCAAATTGAAAATACACTGATGAAATTTTGTATTGTAACAGGAATTACAGGAAACGCACGCCGAAGGCTTTAAGTTGCCGCTCTGCCAACGATTAATTAAATTTGGTTCACGAATAAGCGGGCGCGACATTGATAAAAATTCAATCGCCGTTTCATTCAAAGTTTTATTCATTTCCTCAACGCTGCGATGCCCGCCGACCAAAATTATTTTTAAATCCGGCAAAGAATTTTTGACTGCAACCGCCAAATTTTTAAAGTAGCCTTCGTTTACAAAAACTTTTGCGTCGCGTGAAGTATAATTGCCGCTGATTTCTACCGCGTCAATCCCGTGCAACTTCATAACTTCGCAAGCTGCAATACAATCTTCAATTTTCAAGCCGCCCTGTGTAAAATCGTCGCCGTTAATTTTTGCGATTATACAAAAATCTTTGCCGACTGCATTTCTTACGGCGTCGAGAATATCGCCTAAAATTTTTGCGCGTTTTTGAGAGTTTCCGCCATATTCGTCGCCGCGCTGATTGTAAAGCGGGCTGATAAATTTACTCAAAAAGAAAAAATGCGCCGCGTGAATCTGCATACCGTCGTAACCTGCCGCCTTCGCACGAATTGCCGCCGCTTTAAAAAGTTCAACAACTTCAGAAATATTTTCGGCTGAAAGTTTGTTAATTGGAATTTGATAAAGTTCGTCGCCAATGTAGAAAACTGAATCGACAATCACCGCCTGCAGAAAAATTTTTGCTCCGTTTTCGTGTACTGCGCCGGTTAATTTTTTGTGTTGTTCAATAAATTTATCTGAATGAAATTGCACAATTCCTTCAATTAGGCTATCGTGCGGCGAAATTGTAGTACTTCCCGTGATAATCGTACCAACGCTGCCCGCCGCAAGTTCAGAATAAATTTCATAAAGCGGCGCGGTTAAATTGCCTTCGTCATCAGCCGCCGCCTCCCACGTTGCCGAACGAAAAATTCTGTTTTTCAATTCCAGTTGATTTAATTTAACTTTGTCGAAAATGTTTTTCATTTTAAATCACTCTCCAAAATTCTTTACAAATTTTTTTAGCTAAATTATAATCATTAAAAAAATTTCAACAAGACGCCAAAATTTTATGGCTTACCAATATTTTTCTTTGTAATGGAGTAGATTTTATGGCAAAAAAATTTGACGCCGATAAAAGCGTCTACGATAACAAATGCCCAAATTTGTACACGGTAGAAATTTTTTGTTCAAAATTGAAAATTCCAATTCTTTGGTACTTGACTGAAAGTGAAAATAATACCCTGCGCTACAGAGAATTACAGCGAAAAGTTACGGGAATATCCCCGTGCTAAATTCAATGTCAAATTGGGGCGAATCTCAAATGAAACTTGCCGCCGCGTCGAATTGAACTCGCGCAGATTTTATTTTATAATTTGCAAAAATTTTTGGAGGTTTTGTCAATGAAGTTAAAAAAATTGGCGGCAGTAGTTTTGGCGGGAATGTTTTCTATTGGCAGTTTTGGAATAAGTCAAGCGGCTACCCGCGCTGAAGTTGCCGCAATTAAAGTTGAAACTGCAAGCGATTTTAAATATTGGAATGACGATTCACCGACGAAACAGAAAATTATTGAGTTCGTCGAGGCGGCTAAAGATCCAAACAGCCCTGATTTTATTCCTGAAGAAGACAGAATTGCAACTTTTGACATGGACGGCACTTTTTATTGTGAAACCGCGCCGCTTTATTTTCAAGAAACAATGTTTTTCTACCGCGTGCTTGAGGATCCGACTTATCAAGCACCGAAAAAGATTGTAAAATTCGCCGAAAAAATTAAGCCCAAAATTTATAACAAAACAGGTATAACACCGGCTGAAAATAAAATTTTGTTTCAACAACTTACAAAAGCTTATGAAGGAATGACGCCCGAAGAATACCGAGCCTACGTAAGAAATTTTATGGAGACAAATGAAGACGGCTTTATAAATTTGAAGCGCGGCGAGGCTTTTTACCTTCCAATGATTGAAATAATTTCGTACCTTAGCAACAACGGTTTTAAAGTTTATATTGATTCGGCGTGCGGCAACGATACGACGCGTGCACTTGTTGAGGGCGTTATTCCAATTCAATCTGACAGAATTATAGTTTCAGATTTTGTTTACACTTCGACACATATGGGAAAAGATACGCCGGATGCTCATTTTTATGACAGATACAAGGAAAAAATTGTTATTTCCGGCGAGCCGCTGATTGACAACGGCAAGACCAGAAAAATTTTTTCCATTTTAAATCAAATTGGCAAGAAGCCTGTTTTGGCGTTCGGTAATTCTATGGGAGACAGCGGGATGTTTGAATACACTTTGCAAGACAACAAGTACAACTGCGCGGCGTTTATGGTACTTTGTGACGACGTGGAGCGCGAACGTGGCAACCTTCAAAGAGCGGCTAAAGATAAAGCATTTGCCGAAAAGCGCGGCTGGCATACAATTTCAATGCACGATGAATTTAAAACTATTTACGGCGATAATGTAAAACTTGAAAAATAATTTTTTTTAACTTTGTCCGGCAAAAAATTTGTCGGACTTTTTTTATTGCCCTCGCGCAGGTTTTATTTTATACTTTATCACAATTTTTAGAGGTGATACACTTGCTGAAAGAGTTAATCGCCGAATTTTGCCCGCACGGTGTAGAATTTTTGCCTATTAAAAAAATTTGTATAAAAATTTCTTCCGGCGGAACGCCAAAATCTTCAGTGAAAGAATTTTACAACGGAAAAATTTCGTGGTTAAGAACTCAAGATATTGATTGGAATGAAATAACTAAAACTTCAATGACAATAACCGAAGAAGGTTTAAAAAATTCTTCAGCCAAATGGATTCCTGCAAATTGTGTTATTGTTGCGATGTATGGAGCAACGACTGGAAAAGTTGCTGTAAATAAAATTCCTTTAACGACAAATCAAGCTTGTTGTAATTTACAAGTTGATGAAAAAATTGCTGACTACAAATTTGTTTATTATTGTTTGGCGTCCAATTATAAAGTTTTAAAATCTATGGGCGAAGGTTCGCAAAATAATATCAACTCCGGTAAAATAAAAAATTTCAAAATACCAATCCCGCCGCTACCCGTTCAAAATGAAATTGTGCGTATACTGGATACATTCACAGAACTTATATCATTACTTACAGAAGAGTTGACACTCCGTAAAAAACAGTATGAATATTACCGCGACAAACTTTTAACTTTTGATAACGTGCCAATAATAAAACTTGGCGAAATTGGAAAAGTTTCAATGTGCAAGCGAATAATGAAAAATGAAACCTCTGACAGCGGCGAAATACCATTTTATAAAATTGGGACTTTCGGCAAAACGGCAGACGCTTTTATTTCAAGAGAACTTTTCGAAAAGTACAGAAAAAATTATTCATATCCAAACAAAGGCGATATTTTAATTTCGGCGGCAGGAACAATCGGCAAAACGGTTATTTTTGACGGTGAACCGGCTTATTTTCAAGATTCAAATATAGTTTGGGTTGCAAACGATGAAGCAAAAGTTTTAAATAAATTTCTTTATTATTGGTATCAGAAAATATCTTGGAAAGTATCAAAGGGCGGAACAATAGCGCGGCTGTATAATGACGATATTTCAAATGCTAAAATCCCCGTGCCGCCGATTGAAGAGCAGGAACGCATTGTAGAAATTTTAGATAAGTTTGATAAACTTTGTAACGACCTTTGCGAAGGTATACCCGCCGAAATTGCGGCGCGAAAAAAGCAGTACGAATATTACAGGGATTTACTTTTAAATTTTGAAACATAGATTACAGCCGCTAAAATCGTTGCGGCTAATTTTTTTGTCCACATTTTTAACACCTCCGAAATTTTTTTCATTGTAACATACGGCGAAAACTGCCGCCACATTAATTTTATTGAAATAAAAACTACTTTGAATTATAATTTATGAAATAATTTTGAAAGGGGAAATTGCAATTTGGGAATTGTGCGGTTGCTGGATAACAACACGATAAATAAAATTGCTGCCGGTGAAGTTGTGGAACGCCCCGCCTCTTGCGTCAAGGAACTTGTTGAAAACGCCATTGACGCGAGCGCAAATCATATCGAAGTTGAAATTTTGAACGGCGGAAAAACTTTAATGCGCGTAACTGACGACGGCGGCGGTATGTCAAAAGAAGATTCACTGCTTGCGATTAAACGCCACGCCACAAGCAAACTTTCTGACGTTAGAGACTTGCTGAATATTTCTACGCTCGGTTTTCGCGGTGAGGCTGTACCAACTATCGCTTCAGTTTCAAAATTTACTTTGCAAACTCGTCGCGCAGATTCTGAACTCGGTATAAAATTAAAAATCGAAGGCGGCAAACTAATTGACAGCCACGAAATTGGTTGCAAAGCCGGTACAACTGTTATTGTCGAAGATTTATTTTTTAATACGCCTGCGCGACTGAAATTTTTGAAGGCAACCGCAACTGAATCCGGAAAAATTCACGAATACATTGTTAAGCTTGCACTAAGCCGCCCTGAAATTTCTTTCAAGTTCATTAACAACAACCACCCCGCACTTTCCACGCCCGGCAACGGTAAAATGATTGACGTTATTACCGGCGTTTACGGCACTGAAATTTCAAATTCGCTAATCGAAGTAAATTTTGCCGTCGAAGATTTTAAACTTAGCGGCTACATAGGCAAGCCAAATTTTTTGAAAAATTATCGCACGTGGCAAACTTTTATAATTAACGGGCGCGTTGTCAACAACCGCACAATTTCAAAGGCGTTGGAAGAATCCTACCGCGCACTTATACCTAAAAGCGGTTATCCTCTTGCCGTGTTAAAAATCGAAGTGCCGCAAATTTCCATTGATGTAAACGTACACCCGCAGAAGGCAGAATTGAAGTTTGAAGATGAGAGCCGCATCTTTAAGGCCGTCTACAAGTCGGTACTGGATGCCATCCGTCCCGCAGAGGGGGAACGCAGCCTGGGGCATTTCGCGGCAGTGGTGGAAAAGCCCCGTGCTCATTTCGCGCCGCAGCAGGAACAGATGCACTTCGTACCGGCTTCAAAGCCTGCGTCTGCCTCCTTCAATTCCTCTGGCAGTGCTTCTGCTTGGAGCTGCCAGGAGCAGCCGGAGGTAAGCTTCCGCGATGCTCAAAGGGTCATCCGGCAGGAACGCAGCAGCTATATACCGGAGGAGCCGCAGCCTGTGCAGGTGGCTGAGCCGCTGCCGGGGGAGGCAGTCAGCACTTTGGCAAGGGGTCTGCTACCCATAGGCCAGGTGGCGCTCACTTATATAGTTGCCCAGAATGAGGAGGAGCTTTATATCATCGATCAGCATGCCGCCCATGAGCGCATCCTGTTCGATCGCCTCTCGGCAGCCGCAGACAGGATTCCTGCCCAGCAGTTGCTGGTACATCTGATTCTCCCTTTCGACGAAAAGGAATGCGAACTCGTTATGAGGCATCAGGAATTGTTCATGGAGCTGGGCTTTCAACTGGAGCCGATAGGCAAGCGTGAATTTCGCTTGATGGAAGTGCCGGCTGATATACCGGTTTCCGAGGCGGAAGAACTGATTCGCGAAATTTTGGCGGGTCTGCGGGATATGCACGCGGCTTCTGCCAGGGATATTCGCGAGCACGTGCTGGCTACTACCGCCTGCCGTGCGGCTATCAAGGCAGGTGAGGTGCTGAACCTGAAGCAGATGGGCATGCTGCTGGATGAGCTCATAAACACATCCTTCCCCTATACCTGTCCCCATGGCCGTCCCACCATCCTGAAATTCAGCAGTGATGATCTGGCAAAAATGTTCAAGCGCACCGGTTTTGGTTTATAACTTATAAATCAAGATACTGTCGCTACTTTGCTTTATTCCAATAGGTTTTCTGCCAGGCTAAGAAATTTCTGGCTGATAGGCAGCGCCGGGTCGGCTTCGATTGTGGTGCGCCCCTCCTCCTCGCAGCGGTTAATGTCTGTGCTGCGGGGCAGGTCTGCAACGATTTCCAGTTCGCGCTTCCTGGCGAAAGCTCGGACTTTTTGCTCTTCATCGGGCACGTTGCGTCGGTTCAGCACAATTCCGCGCAATTTGGCATAGCCGCGGTCAGCGAAGTTGTCCACGGCAGTTGCAATATTCTCAGCGGCGTAGAGGGACATCTTCTCGCCGGAAGTCACAATCAGTACCTCCTCGGCGTAACCCTCGCGGATGGGGGCGGCGAAGCCGCCGCAGACCACATCACCCAGCACATCATAGAGCACGATATCGGGCTGGAAGACTTTAAAAAGCTGCAGCTCCTCCAGCAGGGTAAAGGTGGCGATGATGCCCCGCCCTGCACAGCCCAGCCCCGGTGTAGGGCCGCCTGTTTCTATGCAGAGCACGCCGCCGAAGCCCTGGCGGGAGATTTCCTCCAGGCTGGTTGGCTCCTGATCGTGCTTGCGCAGATAGCTCATTACGGGCAGCAGGGGTCTGCCGCCCAGGAGATTCAGCGTAGAGTCTGCCTTGGGATCGCAGCCGATCTGGATAACGCGCAGGCCCTTGAGGGCGAAGGCAGCGGCAAGGTGGCTGGTGAGGGTGGACTTACCAATGCCGCCCTTGCCATAGATGGCGATTTTTTTCATAAATAAGTCTCCTATTTATCTGTATTATTTTTTATTGTAATTATAGCGCCACTGCGACGCGAAAGCTAGTCCCTTAAGGGATTCAAGATTTCGCAATGCGTCCTGGCGTTATATCGGGCCTGACCCGATATAACGCCATTGTTCAATCTGGACAAC
Source organism: uncultured Selenomonadales bacterium (assembly GCA_937901445.1). GTDB lineage: Bacteria > Bacillota > Negativicutes > Selenomonadales > Selenomonadaceae > Quinella. The sequence goes on along the minus strand of CALDHY010000051.1, from coordinate 1,927 downwards.
GGAGTTATAATATTGACAGTTAATTTTGCTTTTCCAGTCCAGTCAGGAGAGAGGGAATCCGCTATGACCCAGTTTGATAAGCGCAATATCACGATGATGATGGATTTTTATGAGATGACGATGGCGAATGGCTATTTTGCCGACCATGACACGGAGACAAAGGTTGTTTTCGATGTATTCTACCGACAGAACCCGGATGAGGGCGGCTTTGCTATCTTCGCTGGGCTGGAGCAGGTTATAGAGTATGTGGAGAATATGCGCTTTTCAGACGCAGATGTGGAGTATTTCCGGGAGCAGAATCTCTTTTCGGAGGAGTTTCTGGCTTATTTGAAGGATTTCCGCTTCCATGGTGATATCTACGCTATGCCGGAAGGTACTATCATGTACCCCAATGAGCCAATCCTGACCGTGGTGGGCTCTTTGATTGACGCGCAACTGGTGGAGACGGCCATTCTGGCCCAAATCAATCATCAATCATTGATTGCTACGAAGGCACGTCGCATCGTGAGGGCGGCAGCCGGTCGGGCGGTGTCTGATTTCGGTGCCCGCCGCGCCCATAATATGGATGCGGCGACTTATGGCGCACGGGCGGCATATCTCGGCGGCGTGGTGGGTACGGCCACGGTATCTGCAGGCCAGGCTTTTGGTATTCCCATCAGCGGCACCATGGCTCATAGCTGGGTGATGTTCTACGGCGACGAATATGAAGCCTTCAAGCATTACGCGGAAAATTATCCCGATGCAACGGTCTTGCTTGTTGATACCTATGATGTCATCCACTCCGGCATCCCCAATGCTATTCGTGTCGCCAGGGAAGTGCTGGAACCCATGGGCAAGCGCTTGAAAGGCATTCGTATTGATTCCGGTGACCTGGCCTACCTTTCTAAGCGGGTGCGTAAGATGCTGGATGCGGAGGGGCTTCAGGACTGCAAGATTGTCGTGTCGAATTCCCTCGACGAATTCACGATTGCTTCCCTCCTGAACCAGGGGGCTTGCATTGACAGCTTTGGTGTGGGTGAGCGCCTGATTACCGCCAAGTCCGAGCCGGTTTTTGGCGCGGTCTACAAGCTGGCGGCTGTTGGTGAGCACGATAGATTTTCCCCGCGCATCAAGGTATCGGAAAATGTGGAGAAAATCACGAATCCCGGCTTAAAGGATCTGTATCGCATCTATGACAGCTCCGGCCACGCAGTGGCGGATATGCTGGCTATTTGCGGCGAGGAAGTTGATTTTTCCAAGCCCTTCCGTTATGTGGACCCCCGCAAGCCATGGAAGAATCGGCAGTTTGAAGGCTTTACGGCAAAAAATATCCGCAGGCTTTATGTGCAGGACGGCAAAAGGACGGAAGAACTGCCTACGCTGTCGGAGTTGCGGGATTATGTGAAGCATCAGTTGGAGCATGAAATCTGGGAAGAGGAGCAGCGTTTCGAGAATCCTCACCGCCATTATTTGGATATGACGCCTGACTATTATGAGATGAAGATGGATCTCCTGTCGGAGACACGCAAGCAGCATGGCTGAGGTGATGGGTATGATAACCGGCAAGACAAAAAATCTGGGGGTGATGGGCTGGCCCATAGCCCATTCCCTTTCGCCAGGGATGCAACAGGCGGCCATTGCCGCAGCAGGTGCAGATTACAGTTACATCGCCATGCCTGTCCGGCCGGAGCGGCTGGCAGAAGCTGTCGCAGGATTGCGGGCCGTAGAGTTTTGTGGCTGGAACGTGACCATTCCCCATAAGCAGGCTATCATGGCCCTGCTGGATGAAATTGATGGGGATGCCCAGGCCATCGGCGCGGTAAATACCGTGGTGAATGAAGACGGACATTTGAAAGGTTACAATACGGATGTGACCGGCTTCCTGCTGCCGCTGAAAGAGCGAGGCTTGGAACTTGCGGGGCGGGAGGCTGCCGTGCTCGGGGCGGGA
>CALDHY010000050.1 GCA_937901445.1 uncultured Selenomonadales bacterium | reverse complement strand
GCTAAGCAACTACTCTTGTTCATCGTAGTTGCACACCATTTTTTTTTGCAATAAAGCAAATCCCGCTAAGCAACTACTCTTGTTCATCGTAGTTGCACACCATTTTTTTTTGCAATAAAACTTTTGTGGAATGTAGCAAATTATCTTCATAAATTAAAAACTGATTGTAAAAATACGCCCGCCGCACTCCGTTTTTATTGGCAACGTTAAAATTTCTGCAACGTAGTGAAACGCGGCTTAACCTGTAAAATTTTTGAAAGTTCGACGCGAAAAACACAGGCGGGCGCGGCACTTTTCTTTTGATACTTTTCTTTTTTGCTGTAGAAAAAGAAAAGTATAATTTAAAAGTTCGTCAAAATTGGCGGGCTTTTTTAGTTTCATAGAAATTTTTTTCTTTACAATTTCCGCAAAATTACTTACAATACAAGCAAAGAATTTGTAATTATTCGTAAAAATGAATTGGGAGGCAGGATTTATGATAACTGGTGCAATAGCAGTAATGACTTCCGGCGGCGATAGTCCCGGTATGAACGCGGCGGCGCGTGCAGTTGTAAGAACGGCACTTGCTGAAGGCGTAAAAGTTTTTGGTATTTACAACGGCTATAAAGGTATGCTTGATGATGAAATTGTTGAACTCAATTCTCGCAGTGTAAGTGATTTAATCCAACGCGGCGGTACTTTTTTGGGAACTGCCCGTTGCAAAGAATTTAAAACTGTGGAAGGACGCCGTAAAGGGTTAGATAATCTTGAAAAACACGGTATTGAAGGCCTTGTAATTATCGGCGGCGACGGCTCTTTAACCGGCGGCTCCATGCTTTCAAAAGAAGGCGGTATTCCAATAGTCGGACTTCCCGGCACAATCGATAATGACGTTTGGGGAACGGATTATACTATAGGTTGCGATACTGCGGCTAATACGGCGGTTGATGCTATTAACAAATTGCGCGACACTGCCTCCGCTCACCGCCGAATTATGATTGTTGAAGTTATGGGGCATACTTCCGGATGGCTTGCAATGGTTTCCGGTATCGCAAGCGGCGCAGAATATATCATTGTTCCTGAAGTCAAATACAATATTGAAGAAATTTGCGCAGAAATTGTCGAAGAATACAACAAAGGACGCCGCTATACAATCATTGTTGTTGCTGAAGGCGCGTGCTCCGGCGTCGGCTTGAAAAACGTTGTTCAAGAAAAAACTAAAATTGATACGCGCGTTTCAATTCTTGGACACATTCAACGCGGCGGCTCTCCTACCCTCGAAGACAGAATTAAAGCCTCAATGCTCGGCGAACGTGCCGCCCTTGCTTTAATTTCCGGCGTTAATGACGTTGTTTTCGGTTTCGACGAAGGAAAAGTTGTCAGCATTAATTTGTTTGATTCAGTCAACAATAAAAAGCCGCTTGATCCTGAACTTGTCAGACTTGCAAGCGTGCTTGTCTAAAATTTTTTTCGTTACAAAAAAAATCAATCCTCGACTGCGGTCGGGGATTTTTAGCTTGTAAAATTTTTCTGCATTTAACCTTATTTTCAATGAAAATATTTTTTTACGGCAACAGATTAATTTTGGGTATAAGTTTTCGGAAACACTGCGCGACCAATCTTTTATAAAAAAATCCTTTCCGCGCAATTTTTAAAAATTATATTTTGGCGCGGCAGGAGCTGTCAAATAAAAAAATCGCCCGCAGGCGTTTTTTTATGTACAAAAAAAATTGCCTTCCGGCAACTTCTTTTTATTTAATTTCAAACGAAATATTATTGACTTAGTCGCCTCATCTTGATATAATCCCTAATGTCAAAAAAAACTTACACTCAAAGACGACTTATAATTAACTACAATATAATTATAAGCGTCTCAGGGTGTTTTGTCAAATAAAACATTTAGGAGGCGTTTTTTATTATGGATTTTAAAAATCTTGCGAAGGTTGAACACAAAGACCAACGCATTTTGACGACGGAACAGCTTACCGAATTTTACGGTTGTAAAGTTCAGCAAATTAAGCAAAATTTTAACAACAACAAAGAACATTTTATCGAAAGTAAACACTATTTCAAACTTGAAGGCGAAACTTTGAAAGAATTTAAAAGCTTGGTCGAAAATTTCGACTTACCTATTAATAAGTTTGCACCTGTGCTTTACCTCTGGACAAGACAAGGCGCGGCTCGCCATGCAAAAATGTTGTCCACTGAAAAAGCCTGGGAAGTTTTTGAATTGCTTGAAGAAAGTTACTTCAACGCTAAAGAAAAAACTTCGGTTGCCGTTCAAAATCAGCCGCCGGTACTTCATAAACTCCTTGACGATATTAATAAATCAGCAAAATTAATGGAAGAAATTTTCAAAGTAAAAAACGGAATTGCATTGGCAAAATCTATTTCGGTTGTTGAAAGATTTAACGGCGTTGAATTGCCGGAACTTAAATAATTGCTCCCGCCCGCCGAACACGAAATTGGATATTTGACGCCCACGCAACTTGCAAAAAAATTAGGCTTGAAATCTGCGCAGGAAGTCAATAAAAAATTGGTTGAATTTGAATTGCAAGAAGCCGACGGCAATGGCAGTTACACTTTGACAGAAAAAGGCGCGCGGTACGGCGAAGCAATACCTTTCAATAATCACGGACACAGCGGCTACCAAATTAAATGGTGCGAGGCTGTGTCTATTTTTTTTAATAAAATACTTGCATAAATTTTTAAACGTTGCTATAATTTCAATTCGGTTAGTTTAGTAAAACTTCCCTGCGCGGAGAGAAACCGCGCCGCAGACCAAAGAGGAGGTGTATTTTGTGAGAAAGTACGAAATAGTTTTCATCGTGAAACCGCTTGAGGAAGAATCAACAAACGCAGTTATCGAAAAATTTTCCAAACTCATTGCGGCTAACGGCGGAACAATCGACAAGGAAGACCGTTGGGGTAAACGCCGTCTTGCGTACGAAATTAAAAAGGAAGTCGAAGGCTTTTACGTGATTTTTTATGTAACTTGCCCGCCCGATTGCGTTGACGAATGCGACCGCGTTATGAAAATCACCGACGAAATTCTTAAACATATGATCGTTCGCGCAGACGAAAAAGAGGACTAATTATGAATAAAGTTTTTCTTTCCGGTAATTTGACAAGAGACCCTGAAGTTCGCTACACTCAAAGCGGTATGGCTTACGCCAAAATGGGAATTGCAGTTACGCGCCCTTATCAGTCAAAAACAAATGAAGGACAGCCAACTACAGATTTTTTCAATTTGACGGCGTGGAATAAAACCGCCGAATTTTGCGGACGCTACTTAAAAAAAGGTTCCCGCGTTCTCGTTGAAGGGCGTATTGAAAATAACAATTACGAAGATAAAAATGGCGTCAAGCATTACAGCGTTGATATTCGTGTTGACAATATCGAATTTGCCGGAAGTAAACGCCGTGACGTCGACGATGCCAATAACGGCGGAGATTTTGGCGGCAATACCGGCGGTAACGATATTACCGATGATGAACCTGAAGTTGACGTTCCATTTTAATTAATAGGAGTAAATATTATGCGTAGAGAAAGAGGAAGACGCCCGCGCAGGAAAGTTTGTACCTTTTGCGTGGATAAAGTCGAACAAATAGACTACAAAGACGCGGCGAAATTGCGCCGTTTCATTACCGAGCGTGGAAAAATCCTTCCGCGCCGTATCAGCGGCAACTGCGCCAAGCATCAGCGTCAAGTTACGCTTGCCATTAAGCGCGCCCGTAACATTGCGCTTTTACCGTTCACGGCAGAATAATTTTAAATCCATAAAAACTGAAGGGAGTCTGCGGACTTCCTTTTTTAGTTGAGATATTTTATGAATAACAAAAAATTTTTTCCGGCAATAATTTTTATAATCTGCGCGACGGTTGCAATTTTGTACCGGCAATTCATTTATATCCCCGTACAAGCCGAAATTAAAAATTTAAACGCCGAAGCCAAAAGACTTGAAACAATAGAAAACGAACTTGAAACTTTGAAGGCGCACCACAAAAATTTTGAAGAGTTCGTAGCGTCCGCTGAAGAAAATTTGACGCAAATGCAGGAATATCTTCCCGCCGAATTGAACGCAGAAAAATTTATCGCCGAACTTTACACCTTAGCTGAAAACAAAAAAATTTTAATAAACTCAATACAGACCGGCGAAATTTCAGAAAAAGATTCGGTGCAACGCCAAAAAATAAATCTTCAACTTGAGGCGGATTATATTTCATTGCTGAATTTTATCAGAGAAATTTTGGACGGCGAGCGGCTTGCAAGTCTTGAAAACTTTTTAATCACAAGCGACGGCGAAAGCAACATTTTAAATTGTGAATTGGAATTTATAATTTTTGCCGCAGATTTAAACGCCGCGCAAGCTCAATAATTTTCCATGAACTGCCGTTTTTTATTTTTAAATGACGTTTTTTTAATTTTTGCAGAAAACAAAAAATTTAAAGTTGCAATTTTTTTTTGGTTGTGGTAAATTAATAGCGGTTTTTAAATTGCTTTCCTAAGGAGGAATTTTTCTTATGGCAGTAAGTTTAGCAAAAGGACAAAAAGTGGACTTGACGAAAACCAATCCCGGCTTGAAGGAAGTTTTGATTGGTCTTGGTTGGGACACCAACAAATATGACGGCGGCAAAGATTTTGACTTAGACGCTTCAGTTTTTATGCTCGGCGCAAACGGCAAAGTTCGCTCTGACGCAGATTTTGTTTTCTACGGCAACTTGAAACACGAATCAGGCTCCGTTGAACATTTGGGCGATAACCTTACCGGTCAAGGCGACGGCGACGACGAAGAAATTAAAGTTTTCCTTGATAAAGTTCCGGCTGACATTGAAAAAATCGATTTTACCGTTACAATTTATGAAGCTGAACAACGCAAACAAAATTTCGGTCAAGTCGAAAATGCTTTTATTCGTGTTATTGACGCGGCTAACGGCAAAGAATTAATCCGCTACGATTTGGGCGAAGATTTTTCTATTGAAACTGCAGTAGTTGTCGGCGAACTTTACCGCAACAAAGGTGAATGGAAATTTAACGCTATCGGCTCCGGCTTTGAAGGCGGACTTGCCTCACTCGGTCGCAATTTCGGCGTTAATGTGTAATTTAAGTTTTGAAAAAAATTTTTTAAATAAATTACTTTGCGGGAGCAGGTTTTCTAGGGATTAGGCAAAAGGCAGAAGGCAAAAGGGTGATAATCCCTAGCCCTTAGTCCTTAGCCCTTAGCCCCTAAATTCCCTGCTCCAATTTTTTTAGAAAGGAAAATTAAACATGTCAGTAAATCTTCAAAAGGGGCAAAAAGTCAGCCTCGTAAAATCTAACGGCAGCAAGCTTACAAAATTAATGGTTGGGCTCGGCTGGGACGCCATTGAGCCGGAAGAAAAAGGCGGATTCTTGAGCCGTATTTTCGGCGGCGGCAAAAAAGATTTTGACTGCGATGCTTCAGTTTTCGTTTGCAAGGGCGGCAGAATTACCAACGTTGATGATATTGTTTATTTCGGCAACTTGGAACATAAAAGCGGCGCAATTAAACACATGGGCGATAACCTTACCGGCGAAGGCGAAGGCGACGACGAACAGATTTTTGTTGACTTAAATAAAATTCCGACTGATTATGACAAATTAATTTTTGTCGTCAACATTTATAAAGCTGTCGACCGCAAACAAGATTTCGGTATGATTAAAAACGCTTTTATCAGAATCATTGACAACGATAACGGCGAGGAACTTTGCCGTTACAATTTGAGCGGCGGCGATTATAACGGTATGTTGGCAATGGTTGTCGGCGAAGTCTACAGACGCGGCACCGAATGGAAATTTAACGCCATCGGCAACGGAACTAAAGACCCCGGACTTCAAGAATTAAGCAGACGTTTTGCATAAAAGGTAATTCCTATGTCTAAAGAAAAAAATCCGGCGGTTTCAGTGATTATTCCAATGTACAACGCCGAAAAATATATTGGTGAATGTTTGCAAAGTCTTTTGAATCAAACGCTGAAAAATTTTGAAGTTGTCGTGGTTGACGATTGCAGCACAGATAACAGCGTGGCGATTGTTGAAAAATATTTTAGCGAAAGAGAGTGCGGGGAAATTATCAGGCTCTCTGTAAATAGCGGTTGTCCCGGTATTCCCCGCAATTTTGGTTTAGATATTGCCAAAGGTAAATATGTTTACTTTATGGATAGCGACGATTTTTTATCTGAAGACGCGCTGGAAATTTTTTACAACGTGGCAGAAAATTTTAACGCGGAAATTGTTGAAGCGGAAGTTATTTTAAAACATGAGGAAGGCACCGGCAAATTTGAACCCCGAGCTTCAAGAATGATCAGGGGCAAAATTGCAGATAAACCGACACTTGAAATTTTAGATATTGCCAAAAAAGTTGACAATATTTTAAAAAGAAGACATTCAAACGCGGTATGGAACAAACTTTTTCGCCGAGATTTTTTGATTGAAAATAAAATAAAATTTCCCGCAATGACTATTACTGAAGATTTCGTGTTTACTTTTCAATGTATAGTCTGCGCTAAAAATTTTGTGCGCATTCCTTTTATCGGCTACTTTTACAGAATATATATCGGATCAACGTCTAAAACTTTACGTGACATAAAAACCGCTTCTTTGGATTTTATTGAAGGCGTTTACTGCTTGGACAATTTTATGAAGAGCAAAAAATTCTTTATTGAAAATTCAAAGTATCAATATTTGGTAATAGATTTATTTGATCAATGGTTCTCAAATAAAATTTTTAAGGGTATATTTTTCGATATGAATTTTGGTGCCGAAGAAACTTATGATTTTTATTGCAGGGACGTTTTTTCGGAAAATCCAAAAAAAAATATTCCACTTTCGGCTTATCTTTTTGTGTCAACGAATATCTATAAATTGCTTGTGAAACAGCAAGCTGAAGAAATTGCACGTTTGAAAAAAAATTTAGAGGAACTTTGCAAGGAGGTTTAAATATGTCATCCAAAACAACGCCTGCCATTACAGTTATAATTCCAATGTACAACGCAGAAAAATATATTGGCGAATGTTTGCAAAGTCTTTTAAATCAGACGCTGAAAAATTTTGAAGTTATCGTAGTTGACGATTGCAGCACTGATAATTCTCTTGCCGTTGCCGAAAAAACGGGGGAGGGGTTATGAAAAATTCTTATTTGTTAAACTTTCTCAAAACAGCGGCTATCCCGGAATCCCGCGCAATTTTGGCTTAGACTTTGCAAAGGGCAAGTACATTTATTTTTTGGATAGTGACGATTTTTTAGACGCAACCGCGCTTGAAGATTTTTATAAAGTTGCAGAAAAATTTAACGCAGATGTTGTTCATTCTGAAAAATGTTTTGTCTATGAAGAAGTTGACGGCGAATTAAAAGATACAGTAGGCAGTCCTCAAACCGGCGAATTTGTAGAAAATCCAACGCTTGAAACTTTCGATATAGGCGAGCGTGTTTCAGATTTTGTTAATAAGCGGTATATTTGGTGGGGCTGTAACAAACTTTTTCGCAGAGAATTTTTGATGAAGAATAATATAAAATTTTACAACATACGTACTTTTGAAGATTTTATTTTTGCGTTTCAGTGCATAGTTTGCGCCAAAAATTATGTGCGCGTTCCTCTTTGCAACTATCATTACAGAATCAGGAAGGATTCACTTTCGCACAAAGGCACAAATATAACTAAAATAATGTATACTTTTATGGAAGTTGTAAATACGCTGGATAATTTCATGGCGGGTAAAAATTTTTTTTTGGAAAATCCCAAATATCGTTACGCTGTGTTGGATTTTTATATTCAAGAAAGACTGGATGTTTTGTCAAAAGACCTTTTTATTACAAGCAGTTTAGATCCGGCTGAACTTTATGATTTCTTATGCAGAGATATTTTTTCAATAAATCCGCCAAAAAATATTCCGTTGATTTCATATCTTTTTACGTCAATGAATATCTACAAACTTTTGGTAAATCAACAGGCGGCAGAAATTGCACAGCTGAAAAAAATTTTACAAAGTAAGTAAACTCTTGGAGGCTTTTTAATTGAAGATAACAGGCTTAACCGACGCGCAAGTTCAGGAAAATAAAGCTAAATACGGCGATAACTCCATTACTGAACAGGCGCGGGAAGGTTTTTGGGACAAACTCAAAGGCAACTTTGACGACCCAATTATAAAAATTTTGATATTCGCACTTGTGCTGAATGTCTTTTTTGCTTTTATGGGAAAATCTGAATGGTATGAATCAGTTGGTATCGCAATGGCGGTACTTTTGGCAACTTTCGTATCGACTTTTTCAGAGTTCAAAAACGAAAGTGCTTTTCAAAAGTTACAGGGCGAAGCGTCGTTAATCAAGTGCAAAGTTTATCGTAACGGCGCGGTTGTCGAAATTCCAATTAACGATATAACAATGGGCGATTGCGTACTTTTGCAGAGCGGCGATAAAATTCCGGCTGACGGTATAATTATTGACGGTACAATTAACGTTGACCAGTCAATTTTGAACGGCGAAGCAAAGGAAGAAGCTAAAGTGCCGCCGCCCGACGCTGCAACTGATGAAGAATCTGCAAAAAGCGACGATTTATTAAACCCGCACAAAGTTTTTCGCGGCGCGGTTGTTGCCGGCGGAAACGCCGTAATGCGCACCGTAACTTTGGGCGATAAAACTTTTTACGGCAAAATTGCTGAAGAATTACAAACAGATGAAGACCGCGACACGCCTTTAAAATTAAAACTCGGTGACCTTGCCGGGCAAATTTCAAAATTCGGTTACATTGGCGGCGTATTAATTGCGGTTGCTTTTATGTTCCAGCGAATTGTTATTCATAACAATTTTGATATGGCGTTAATTTCGGCGTATTGTTCAGATATAATGAACGTTTTGAACAGTTTGGTTGAAGCGGTTATGCTTGCCGTTATAATTATCGTTATGGCAGTTCCTGAAGGCTTGCCGCTTATGATAGCGATTGTTTCGGCGCAGAATATGGGCAAAATGCTGAAAGATAATGTTTTGGTCAGGAAAATTTCCGGTATTGAAACGGCGGGCAGTTTAAATTTACTTTTCAGCGATAAAACCGGTACAATCACAAAAGGGCAACTTGAGGCTGTAAGTTTCCTTGACGGCACGGCGGCAAGTTTCAAAAGTTATTCGGATATTCCAAAAAAATTGGCAGAATTAATTTCTCTGTCCGTTCGTTACAACACGGCGGCGGTTGTCAACGGCGATAAAGCAGTTGGCGGCAACGCAACCGAGCGCGCGCTTTTAGGGTTTGTACTCGGCAAAGAAAGCGGCGAATTAAATATTAAAGTTGGAGACACTGTACCTTTCAACAGTAAAAATAAATATTCGCTTGCTGAAGTTACCGGCGATTATACTTTGACGCTTGCAAAAGGCGCGCCGGAAAGACTTTTGGACCGCTGCAGCTTTTATTATGACGGCAACGGCAACAAGCAACCGTTAAGCGGCGTAGATCACATTAACGCAGAAATTGATAAGCTTGCTGTACGCGCAATTCGTGTTTTGGCTCTTGCAACTTACGAAGGCAAAGTTGAAAATGGCGAATTGCCCGATAAAGGTTTAATTTTTGTAGGCGCAGTCGGTATTCGTGACGAAGTACGCGCAGAATCTCCCGCCGCCCTCGCGCAGGTTAGAGAAGCGGGCGTTCAAGTCATTATGATAACCGGTGACAGAAAAGAAACTGCAATGGCAATTTCTAAAGAGGCGGGCTTACTTAAAAGCGATGATGAAGTTGTTTTGACTTCGCCGGAACTTAACGCAATGAGCGATGATGAAGTTAAAAAAATCCTGCCGAAAATTCGTGTTATCGCGCGCGCACTTCCGACTGATAAAAGCCGCCTTGTAAGAATTGCGCAGGAAATGAATTTGGTTGTAGGTATGACGGGCGACGGCGTCAACGATTCGCCCGCGCTCAAAAAAGCTGACGTTGGATTTGCAATGGGCGACGGTACGGAAGTTGCGAAAGAGGCTAGCGAAATTGTTATTTTGGATAACAACTTCAGTTCCATTGGCAAGGCGATTTTGTACGGGCGCACGATTTTTAACAGTATCAGAAAGTTTATCATTTTCCAACTTACAATCAATGTTAGCGCGGTTATGATTTCGTTTGTTTGCCCGCTGATTGGTATGGAAAATCCTTTGACAATTACGCAAATTTTGTGGGTTAATTTGGTAATGGATACTTTGGCGGCGTTAGCATTTGGCGGCGAACCCGCGCTTGCAAGGTACATGGAGGAACAACCTAAACGGCGTGACGAAAAAATTATCAACGGCTATATGTACAGTGAAATTGGCGTCGGCGCAGTATGGTGTTTTGCAATGGGCTTGGTTTTCCTGTTGACGAGTTTTTCACATGAACATTTCAGAGTTGGCGAAGGCGACGACGCAAATATGTACTTAATGACCGGCTACTTTGCGTTCTTCATTTTTATGGCGGTTTTCAACGCCTTCAATGCTCGTACTGACAGAATGAATTTGTTTGACAATATCGGCGGCAACACCGGCTTTTTGAAAGTTATGGGCTTGATTGTCGTTGTACAAGTTGCAATGACGTATTTTGGCGGCGTAATTTTACGTTGTTTCGGCTTGACTGCCGGTGAATGGCTTTTCGTAATTGCAATGGCGTTTACAATTATTCCGATTGACTTAATCAGAAAAGCTTTTGTCGGCGATTCCACAAAATAAAATTTAGGTTTTATGTTAATTACGCGTAGAATTGATTTTAAGCCACATTTAAATTTTTTAATGTTTTGTACCGGTGAACACTAAAAAACGATTCTGGGGGCAAATCTGCGCGTCTACGGGCTTAATTTTTAACGTGACAGAAAATTTTTTCAAGCGGCAGAAATTGCCGTTATTTTTTTTGACGCAGGGAGAAAATTTTATGCAGAAGTTCAGCAGTTCATACGGCGGCACTAAAGAAAATTTTATAGTTAAAACTTTTTCGCCGAATACTTCAAAGGTTGACGAAAATATTAACGCGGTACTTTGCACGGTACAAAATATATTGCAGCGTGGTAACCCTACCAAGCCGAGCGATTTTTTAGTTTCAAAGTTTGGCGAATTGGACGCGCCGCCGGTCTATCTGATTGACGATTCAAAAATAATTTGGCGCAATATTAAGGGCGATGACGAAAATTCATATTACCCGGCAAAAAATTTCTATGATAGAATTTTGCCGGAAATTTTGGGCGAATATTTATTTGTAAAAAATTTAATTTTGCCGGAAGCCGAATTTTCGGACGTGCTTACAAAAACTGCGGCGTTTAACGGGCAGGCAACAGATTTTTACTGCCCGCAATTAAAAGTTGCAATCGAAATTGACGGCGGCAGTCACGATGAATTTTCGCAGCGTCAAAAAGATAACCTGCGCGACGCCGCTCTTAAAGCTGAAGGCGTTGAGGTTTTCAGAATAAAAACTGCAGACCTTGAAAGTAAAAGCAAAATTTTTAACTTGATTATGCAACGCCTCAAAAATAAAGTTTTGCAAAGTGATTTGATTCAAGAATATAAAGCCGCCCTGCAAGTTAAAGCCGCCACAAATTTAAAATATGACAGCGTTATGAGACTGCAAATGGCGTTGTTGCACTGTTTCAAAAACGGCGTCATTGATTTAAAAAATTCTAAGCTTAATATTAACATTGTGAATTCTGACGTTGATAAACTGGACGAACTTTTGAAAATTGCCTATGAAGATTTATCACAGTGGATTTTAAACGTTGCACAGCTCGCCAAAATTAAAATCGAATTGCCCGCGCTTAAAATTTCTGACGGTAAAAATTCTGTTACGCTTGATTTTTCAATGTTTAGGAGATACGCGGACGGCGATAAAAATTTCAATACTAAAAAAACTACGATTTACATTCGCACGGATTATTTCTTTGACAAAGATTATTTTCAAGTTGCCGCCGCAAAAAAAATTCGCTATAAATTCACAGCCGCCGAAGAATTAAACGACGATAAAAGCTTAAAATTCCTGTTGAAAAATATTTTCGGTTACAGTGAATTTCGACTCGGACAAATGCCGATTTTAAAGCACATTCTAAACTGCAATGATACGATAGGAATTTTGCCGACGGGTACGGGAAAATCTTTGTGTTATCAACTTGCCGCACTGTTACAGCCGGGCGTTGCGTTGGTCATTGTTCCAATAATTTCACTGATGGAAGACCAAAAGCGCGTTATGAATTTAAAGGGAATTACTCGCGCAGATTTTATTTCAAGCAACGTTACCGGCGCGGCTAGAGAAAAAATCACGAATGATTTTAAGCGCGGCAAATTTCAATTTATGGTAGTTTCGCCCGAACGCCTGCAAAACGCCGAATTTAGAGAATCACTCGGCGAAATAAACCGAACGCTTAAATTTTCGCTGGCGGTTATCGACGAGGTACACTGCCTTTCAGAATGGGGACACGATTTTAGAATTTCGTACTTGCGATTAATACCGACAATTCGCCAATATTGCCCGCAAGCAAATTTGTTGGGACTTACTGCAACCGCCTCTCAAGCCGTGCTGAACGATTTAAAGGCAGAATTTGACGACGACGGCAGCGGTATCAAAGCTTTACAGTCTATGGACAGAGAGGAATTAATTTTTCACAGAATCACGGTTAAAAGCGACGCCGAAAGGGACGCAAAAATTTTTGAAATTATTAAAGAAAATGACGGCACGTATGAAGCGGGCGGCAAAATAAAAAATTCTGTAGGCTTGATTTTCTGTCAAACTGTCAAAACCAAAAACGGCTGTGAAAAATTGCAAGCAAGACTTTTGGCGGCGAACGTTTTGGAAACCGGAAATATTGAATTGTTTCACGGGCAATTAAAACCTGAAATTAAATCGCAGAATCAGGCAAGGTTTATGGAAAAAAATTTTGCCGGGCTTATGGTCTGCACAACGGCTTTTGGTATGGGAATTGACAAGGAAAATATAAAGTACACGATTCATAATTCTTTGCCAAAATCTATCGAGGCTTTTTATCAAGAGGCGGGGCGCGCCGGGCGTGACGCAGTCAAACTTCCAAAATCTAATTGTTACATTGTACAGAAGCCGGAAACTGCGCCCGCGTCAATCATCAATAAAATTTTTGACAGGAACACAAGTATTGTTGAACGGCAGGAACTTTCGCGCAGATTGTACAGCGATTTGAGTACCGTTATGTACTTTCTTAATCTTGACAGGGACGCGCCGGAAATCGAGTGCAACAAAATTCTTGACGTGCTAAAGGAAGTAATTGACGCGCCGACTGTTGACGGGCGAAAAAAAATTAACTTTGATTCTGATTCATCTTTGAAAGGGCGGCAAATGTCACTGTACAAGTTGACGATTCTGGGGATTGTCAAAGATTGGACGGTTGAATATTTTAATTTGAGTCGCGGCACTTTGAGTGTAGATTATGTCGGGATTGAAGTCGAAAATGTAAAAATTTCTTTGCTGAAATACATTCGCAAGCACGACGCCGAATTTTCTTTGGACGGCAAACTTACAGATTATAAAACGTACTATGATTTACTTGAAAAATTTTCCGCAAAACCTATCCGCGCTTTTTTGATGATACTGATAGTTTGGACTAACAACACGATTCTTTATAACCGCTTGCAGTCAAGTAAAAATATGCTGGATTTTTCCGCGCCGGAAGTTACGGACGCCGAATTTCGCCGAAAGATAAACGAGTTTTTCAAGTACACCGAGCAAACGGTTATTTTTGATTCGATTGTTGAAGAGCCGCGCAACTTTCAAAATTGGTTTGAGATTTTAACTTTTGAGGATGACGGCACAACTCAAGTAATTTCAGCAGACAAGGCACAAAGTATTTCAAATTCCCTGCGGCGTTATCTTGAATCCTACGCCAATAACACCGGCTTAAATTATCTTAGCGGTATGCTCGGTTTAATTTGCGGCAACTTTGAAGGGCTTGAGGGCGCGGGGCGGCTTTATGACAGTTTCAGAAATATCAAGGAAAGTTTTGAACCGTACGCGCAAGAAAAAATTATTGAAATGACTTTGCAAATTGTGTATCATTGCGCCGAAAATGAACAAAATCTTTTTAGTGAAACTTTTTTAAAGATTTACCCTGAATTTGCCGCACGTGTTCACGAAGTTTTAAAAGATTTTTATTCGTTGTCTTTTATTGTTGACGTGCAAACTTTTAAGATAAAAAATTTATTGGAGGCTAATACAGTTGGATTATTTAAAACGGCTTGAAAACTCGGTGCAAAATTTTGAGGCGGAAACTTCAAAACTTTTAAGAATTAACAAATTAATTCAAGATACGGCGGCACTGATTGACGCAGTTGCTAAGGAAAAAGAAATTTTAAAAAAATCCGTCGCGCAGTTGGAAAGTATGCAGGCGCAAATAACGCGGAATTGTGAAACGCTTGAAAGTTACGCCGAAAATGAAGGAGCGGCGCGTCAAAAGTTACTTGCCGACATTCATAAAAATATTTTGGATGATTCAAGGATAATAATTGAAAAACTTTCTGTACCGCTTGAAACTTCCCGCGCTCAACTTGCCGAAACTTGCGAAAAAATTAATGCACATTGTGAAACGATTGAAAATTACGCCGAAAATGAAGGGGCGGCGCGTCAAAAGTTACTTGCCGACATTCATAAAAATATTTTGGACGATTCAAGGATAATAATTGAAAAACTTTCCGTACCGCTTGAAACTTCCCGCACTCAACTTGCCGAAACTTGCGAATTAATCAGCAAATTTATTGAAGCGCACCAAAAGTCTCAAGAAATTTTTTTATCAAATATTGAGTCCGTACTCATAAAGTACAACACCAAAAATCTTGAAGTCTACAACAACATTACCGGCACGCTGTCAAATAAAGTTGACGTTGCCGAAAATAATATTTCGACAAGTTTAAATCTTAAACTTAACGGATTTGCGCAGGATATTTCAAACTTGGACGGCAAACTTGAAAAAAATATCCGTGCGCTTGACGATAAAATTTCCGGCGTTACTGAAGAAATTAAACCGCTGCAGGAAACTCTTTCCACAATAAAAAACTTAATTCTGGTTGCGATTGGAACGGGCGCGGCGGCGTGCATTATTAATTTCTTAAAATAAATTTTTTAAAGCGGCAGGTATAGCCGTTTTTTTTTTAGAATTAATATTGAAAATTTGGAGGTGTAAAAATGGGACTCAAGAAAAAAGTTATAATTTCTGTAAACGCGGCAATAATTTTAGTTTGTATTTGTATGGGATTTTTAGGTTACAGGAACGCAACCGGCGGCTTTGAAAAGGCGTTGGAAATGAAGGCGTCAAGCGACGTTAAATCTTTGTCCGAAATTATAGATTATCGTTACATTGGAAATTGGAGCCTGCGCGACGGTACACTTTTTAAGGGCAATACAAAAATTGACGGCAACGACGAGCTTGTAGATTCACTTGCAAAAGT
This sequence comes from uncultured Selenomonadales bacterium, assembly GCA_937901445.1. Classification (GTDB taxonomy): domain Bacteria; phylum Bacillota; class Negativicutes; order Selenomonadales; family Selenomonadaceae; genus Quinella. The sequence goes on along the minus strand of CALDHY010000050.1, from coordinate 8,116 downwards.
TACGAACGGCAAAGTTACAATTTTTAGCGGCGATACGCGCGTTGCAACCAATGTAAAAGACGCGGGCGGCAAGCGTCAAGTAGGTACAAAGGCTTCACAAACGATAATTGACGCAGTTTTGAAAGGCGGCAATGATTTTTTGGGGACGGCTGATATTTTGGGGGAGCCGCATCACGCCGCCTATCAACCAATTAAAGACAGTTCCGGCAAAGTCATTGGGATGCTTTTTGTAGGCGTCAGCGTTCACGAAATGGACGACGTTGTAAACAGCTTAATCACTTCGATTATAATTGTTATGGCGATAATAATTGTTGGCGGCGTTGTTGTTTCAAGTATCTTTGTTGGAAAAATGCTCGGTGCGCTCGATGAGGTTGTACAGGCAACCGGCAAAATTTCTGACGGCGATTTAAGAATTGACGATTTAAAAATACATTCAGACGATGAAATTGGAACTTTGGCAAAAGAAATTAACGCAATGAAACAAAAACTTAAAACCTTGCTTACAAACATTGCGCAAAGTTCAGAAAGGGTTGCAGCCGCCGCTGAAGAATTAACCGCCGCCACTCAAGAAGGCAGGGATTCAATTAACAATATGGCTCAAAGTGCCTCCGAAATGTCCGAAGAATCCAACTCGCAAATGAACAACATTAACGCCTTGCAGTCTCAATTACAAAATATGCGCGATAAAATGGCTGAACTTTATCAAGGCGCAATGGATTTAGATTTGGTTGCTGCAAACAGTGCGGAAAGTGCCGTTGCCGGGCAGGAAAAAGTTTCAACCGCTATTGAAGTTATGGATAAAATTTCTGCGCAAGTTCAAACTTCAGTTAAGGCTGTAGAAAATTTGAGTAAACGTTCAGATGAAATTGGCGAAATTGTAAAAACCATTTCCGCTATTGCAGACCAAACAAATTTACTTGCGCTTAACGCGGCGATTGAGGCGGCGCGCGCAGGTGAACACGGGCGCGGCTTTGCCGTTGTTGCTGATGAAGTCAGAAAACTTGCCGAACAATCCAGTATTTCGGCGGCAAGTATCACGGAATTAATTACTTCGATACAAGGCGAAACTTCGGCGGCTGTCAATACAATTATTAGCGGCACGGAGGGCGTCAATGAAGGCGTATCTTCCGTTATTGCCAGCGGCGATGCTTTTAAAAATATTGGAGAACAGGTTGAAAAACTTGCAATGAATGTTGTGCAAAGTATGATTAATATTGAAGAAGTCAACACCGGCACTGATGAAGTTGTAAACGCCGTCAATCGCACGCAAGAAATTACCCAAAAATCTAACGAAACTGTAACTTCAATCAGCGCGGTTGCTGAAGAACAAACCGCTATGATAAGCGAAATTTCGGAGTCCAGCAAAACGCTTGCAGACCTTGCCGCCAAAATGCAAAATGAAGTTGCAAAATTTAAACTTTAAAATTTCTTTGTCAATCAGTTAAAAATTATTTTGTACAAAATAAAAAAATCCCGTCACAGATTTTTCTGCAACGGGTAATTTTTTATTATCCTTTATCAAAATCTTTTACAACGCGCCATCCTAAATCTTCAGTTTGGTCGGCTGATTTAATCGCAGTTAAAATTCTGGAAGGCGGCAACAGCCAACGCGCCGCCTCTAAAATAAAGCTTCCGGCGAAAAAAGAATTTACAATCGAACTGGCAACCGCTTTAGAAATTGAAACTTCAAACACGTTGGCAAGTTCCCAGACCATTTTAATTTGAACGGCTTTAACCGCAATTTCAGAAACGGCTCCGGCGGCAAGCGCAGAATGTGATGCCGTCGAAATTATACTTTCACAGCGGCTTTTTTGAAAATCTGTCATTTTACCGCCTCCATTAAAATTTTTGTAAATTATAACACAATAAAAAATTCCCGCCACAAAATTTTCTGCAACGGGAAAATCTTAAACTAAAAATATTTTACAAGTCCATTAAATTTTCAAATTCAGTTTCAGACAAAATTTTAATTCCGAGTTGTTGCGCCTTTGTAAGTTTTGAACCGGCGTCTTCGCCCGCAATTACATAATCTGTAACTTTGCTGACGCTGCCTTTCACAATTCCGCCGCGTTCCTCAATCAGTTTTGCAGCTTCAGCGCGTTTATAATTTTCAAGCGTACCTGTAAGCACAAAACTTTTACCGCGCACGGCGTCATTTTCTGAATCCTGCGCGACAGTCTCAATTTCAGTAGTCAAGCCGTCGTTTTTGAGTTCGTCAATCATTTGTAAATTTGCCTCCTCACTGAAAAAATCAAAAATGTTTTTGGCAGTAACGCCGCCAATATCCGGCACGTTTTGCAATTCGTCAACCGTTGCGGCAGAAAGTTTTTCAAGACTGCCGAAATAATTTATTAAATCACGAGCGGCGGCACTTCCAACGCCGAAAATCCCTAAGCCCGTTAAAAGTTTTGCGGGCGAATTTTTTTTACTTTCTTCAATGGCGGCAAGTACTTTATCGGTATTTTTCGCAAGTCCCAAAATTTTTTGTTTAATGAGTTCCTCGCGCAGATTTTTAAGTTTGTAAATGTCAGAAATATTTTTTATGAAACCTGCGTCAATCAGCGCGGCAACTGCATTTTCGCCTAAGCCTTTAATATCCATTGCCGCCCGCCCGACAAAATTTAAAATGTGATTTTCCAACTGCGCGGGGCAATTAGGATTGATACAACGAAAATCTGCCGCGTTATCCTCGCGCTTGAGTTTGTGACCGCACGCGGGGCAAGTTTCAGGGAATTTGAAAGGTACAGAATCAGCGGGGCGTTTGTCGAAATTTACGCCGCTGATTTTTGGGATAATTTCGCCGCTCTTGTAAACTTTGACAGTATCGCCAATTCTAATATCCAGCGCGTCAATAAAATCTTGATTGTGCAAAGTGGCGCGCTCAACTTTCGTACCGTTCAAAGTTACGGCGTCAAAAATCGCAGTCGGAGTGATTCTGCCGGTGCGTCCGACGCTAAGTTCAATTTTTCTTAAGACAGTTTCTTTTTCGTCCGGCGGGTATTTGTAAGCTACAGCCCAGCGCGGGAATTTTGAAGTTGCGCCCAAAATTTCACGTTGTGCGAAAGAATTTACCTTGACTACCGCGCCGTCAATATCGTATTCGAGACCTGCGCGATAACCGCCAATATTTTCAATCGCCGCCCAAACTTCCTCAAAAGTCTTGCAAACTTTGTATTCGTGAATAATTTTAATTCCATTGCGCGTCATAAAATTATAGGCGTCAACGTGGCTTGTAATTTCCGCGCCGTCAATTTTTTGCAGATTGAAAACAAACATTGAAAGTTTTCTTTCGGCAACAATTCGGCTGTCAAGTTGCCGCAATGTACCGGCGGCGCAATTTCTGGGATTGGCAAAAGTTTTCAAGCCCAATTTTTCTTGACGAGAATTAACGGCGGCAAAAGTTTTTTTCGCCATATAAACTTCACCGCGTATCTCAAAATAATTCGGCGCGTCAACAAGTTTTTGAACAACGTCAGAAATTACGCGGGCGTTTTCTGTAACGTCTTCACCAACAACGCCATCGCCGCGCGTTATCGCCTGTACAAGTTCGCCGTTTTCGTAGCGCAGAGCAAGCGATAAGCCGTCAATTTTTTCTTCAACAACAAATTCAACGTCACCGAGTTTTGAAATTGTATCGTTGACAAAATTTTCAACTTCGGCGCGGCTGAAAACGTCTTGCAGTGATAACATTTTTACATCGTGCGGGACAAGCTTACCGGCAGTGCGTCGCGCAGTACCGCCGACCATTTGAGTTGGTGAAGTTGCCGTGATAAATTCAGGGTATTCGGCTTCAATCTCTTTCAAGCGATTCAGCAGTTTATCATATTCGTAATCTGAAATTTCTGGTGCGTCATCGTCATAATATTTTTTATTGTGGTGTTTAATTTCTTTGCGGAGCTGAATCAATTCCGCCTTAATTTTTGAAATTTCCATTTTTATTAACCCTTAATCCCTAGCCCTTAATCCTTAATCCTTAATCCTTAATCCTTAGCCCTTAAAAATTGGCGCAACGGTAGCTTTAATTTTTCTTTCGCCAATTTCAGGGTTAGCAAAACTAATCGTCAAGTTATCGCCGTCAATCGCCATAACCGTACCGACGCCCCATTTTTTGTGCGTGACTTTATCGCCTGTTTGCCAATTAATATTATTTCCGGCTGAAGTTTTTGTATTTTTAAGGAACGCCATTTTAGATTCTTTTTTGGTAGTTGCAACAGAATTTTTGGCGGCTTCAACAGCTTGCCTGAAATTTGAACTGCCGGGGTTGCGTTCAGAAAAGCTTGACAAAATTTCTTGTGGAATTTCGGCAACAAATCTTGAAATGTGCGATTCATAGGAACGCCCAAAAGTCCGTCGTTCAGCCGCCGCCGTAAGATAAAGTTTTTTCTGGGCACGCGTCATTGCCACGTAGCAAGCGCGGCGTTCTTCCTCAAGTTCGCTTGAAGAAATCATTGAGATTGAGTGCGGCAAAAGTCCTTCTTCCATACCGACGACAAAAACTATTGGAAACTCCAGCCCTTTTGCAGAATGAATTGTCATTAATGAAACGCGGGAATTTTCTTCGTCGAGCGCGTCAATATCAGCGACAAGTGCAACGTGGTTTAAAAAATCTTCAAGCGTTGCGCCTTCGTGTATTTCGTCAAATTCTTTTGTGCCGTTGACAAAGGAGCTTAAATTTTCAATACGTGCAAGATTTTCTTGATTTGTGCTGTCTTCATCAGACTTCAACGCCGCCAAATATCCTGTTTCTTGTAAAACTGCGTTGACAAGTGCGGAAACCGGCAAGCCTTCACGTACCTTCGAAAAGTAAATCAGCATTAACGCCAATTCGTGAAGTTTTTGTTTACATTTTGGCGTAAGTTGCGGAACTTGCGATAAAAGACTTTCAGAATTTATCACGTCAAAAATTGTAAGCTCGCGTTCGGCGGCAAAACTTGTAAGGCGTTCAAGGTTTATTGGACCTACGCCGCGTCTCGGTACGTTAATTATTCTCAAAAAGCTTATATCATCACGCGGATTTATAATCAAGCGCAAGTAAGCCAAAATATCTTTAATTTCTTTTCTGTCATAAAATTTGATACTGCCGACAATTACATAGGGAATATCAGTTTGCATAAATTTTTCTTCAAAAATTCTTGACTGCGCGTTTGTGCGGTAAAGAATTGCAATTTCATTATAGCGCACGTTTTCAGAATTTACCAGCCGCCGAATTTCGCCCGCAATAAAATTAGCCTCCGCTTTATCTGACCAGCAATGAATAAAAGTAACCTTGCCGCCGGTTTCGTTTTCAGTCCACAAAATTTTTTCTTTGCGGTTGACGTTGTTTTCAATGACGCCGTTAGCGGCAGTTAAAATATTTTTTGTGGAGCGGTAATTTTGTTCGAGTTTGATAACGGTTGCGTCGGGATAATCTTTTTCAAAGTCCAAAATGTTTTGCATATTTGCGCCGCGAAAACCATAAATTGACTGGTCGGCGTCTCCAACCACGCAAATATTTTTATATTTGGCGGCAAGCAATTTTGTCAACTTGTACTGCGCCATATTTGTATCTTGGTATTCGTCAATCAGAATGTAGCGGAATTTTTCTTGATATTTATCTAGAATAGCGGCATTATTCTCAAAAATTTTTACCATAACAAAAATTAAATCGTCGAAGTCCAGCGCGTTAATCTCAATCATTTTCTTTTCGTAGAGTTCATAAATGTTGACGAGATTTTTTTCAAAGTCACTGCTGTCAATTTTGGTAAAAATAATTTCACGGTATTTGGCGGCGTCGATTAATTTATTTTTTAAATCCGAAATAGCGTTGGCGGCGTATTTAAATCTTTCGGCGTCAAGATTTAACTTTTTGATACAATCGCTCAAAATTTTTTGACTGTCTGTAGTGTCATAAATTAAATAATTTTTTTTGAAAGTGCCGCTTGCCTCAATTTCGGCGCGTAAAATTCGAGCGCACATTGCGTGAAAAGTACTTAACCAAACGCCGCGCGCAGGTTCACCAATCATTTTTTCAACACGAGATTTCATTTCATTGGCGGCTTTATTTGTAAACGTTATCGCCAAAATATTATATGGTTTAACGCCGTGTGCCAGCAAATTTGCAATTCGGCAAGTCAACACTCTTGTTTTGCCGGAACCCGCGCCCGCCATTACCAACAGTGGACCTTCAAGGCAATTCACGGCGTCTTTTTGTTGAGAATTTAAGCCCCCAAAGATTTTTTCTTCACTGTCCAAAAATATCCCCTCCCTTAAATTTCGATAAATTATTTTTTTTATTTTAATTTTTAAATATACTTTCTTTTTTCCGCAAAAAGAAAGTATCAAAGAAAAACTCGTCGCCCGCCTGCGTTTTTCGCGTTTAGTCACTGAAATTTTACAGGTTAAGCCGCGTTTGCATGCGTTGCAGAAATTTTAATGCTGCCGGTAAAAACGGAGTGCGGCGGGCGACCTCTCCCTAATCCTTAATCCTTAACCCTTAGCCCTTAATCAGTTGCGCAAAACTTTTTTCAATTCTTCCATAAGTTTTATAGCGTCGATAGGCTTTGCAATGTGTCCGTTCATACCGGCGGCAAAGGCGGCTTTTATATCTTCGTCAAAGGCGTTTGCCGTCATTGCCAAAATTGGAATTTCGGCAATTTGTTTATCCGGCAGGGAACGAACAGCCTCTGTTGCCTCGTAGCCGTTCATTACCGGCATTTGTACGTCCATTAAAACAACGTCAAAATAGCCGCCGCCCCTTTCCTTCAGAATTTTAACGGCATCTTCGCCATTTACTGCAGTTTCAACTTCAAAGCCGCTCATTTCCAAAAGTGCCGTTGCAATTTCCCTGTTCACGTCAATATCATCCACAAGCAAAATTTTTTTACCGGCAAGGTCTGAAATATCGTCGTCGCGTTTTTCATTTTGAAGTTGCCGCCCGACCGTACTCAATAAAGTTTGATGAAGTTCGGAGCGAAAAACCGGCTTGTTACAAAAAGCATTTACGCCCGCCTCCAACGCCTCATCCTTGACGCTTACCCAATCATAAGCAGTCATTAAAATTATAGTTGGATTTTCGCCGACAAGCCGCCGAATTTGCCTTACAACTTCAATTCCGCCCAAATCCGGAAGCTTCCAGTCAATGACATACAAGCCGAATTTTTCGCCCATTTCGCCGGAATGTTTTGCACGAAGTACAGCCTCCTTGCCGCTCATTGTCCAGCTCGGCTTCATACCGAAATTTGACAACATTTTAGCCACGCCGTCGCAAGCGTCAAAATCGTCGTCAACCACAAGCGCGTGAATACCGCGTAATTCTGAAATGCTGAAGTCTTTATCGTCGTCCTGCGCAATTTTAAAATTCGCCCTTACAATAAATTCTGAACCTTCGCCGGGTGCAGTTACAACTTCAATGTTGCCGTTCATTAAATCGACAATTCTTTTTGTAATTGCCATTCCCAAGCCTGTACCTTGAATCCCGCTGGTTGCCGAATTTCTTTCACGGGTAAACGCCTCAAAAATTGTTGCGGCAAATTCCGGCGTCATTCCCATGCCGTTATCTTTGACGCGAATTTCATAATTGCCGTAACCTTCAGGCGCGCCTTCATGTTGTGAAATTTTTACAAAAATTTTTCCGCCGGCTTGCGTGTATTTAATTGCATTCGACAGCAGATTTAACAAAATTTGATTCAGGCGCAATTTATCGCAAATAATATTTTCGTTCGTGACGCCGACCGCGTCCATAAAAAGTTCCTGCTGTTTTGCTTCAGCTTGTCCAATTATAATTGTGTTTAAATCGTGAAGAATTTTTGGCAAACTGCAAAGAGTTTCGGCAAGTTCAATTTTGCCGCTTTCAATTCGGCTCATTTCGAGTACGTCATTAATCAGCGAAAGTAAATGACTGCTTGACGCTTTAATTTTTGAAAGGTATTCGCTGACTTTTTCAACGTCATTAACATCTTTCAACGCCAAATCAGTAAAACCAATTATAGCGTTCATAGGCGTTCGTATATCGTGGCTCATTGAAGATAAAAAAGCAGTTTTGGCATGTGATTTTTCTTCGGCGGCTAGTTTTTCCTTTTCAAGTTTAAGATTTTTTTCATTAGCCAAAATTTCAGTGTAGTTGACGTAAACAAAAATA
>CALDHY010000049.1 GCA_937901445.1 uncultured Selenomonadales bacterium | reverse complement strand
GGCACGCGTTTTCTTTGGTACTTTCTTTGAGGCTTGGTCAAAGAAAGTACATTTATAAATAAAAAAATTATTAATCAGCTTTAATCTTGGAATGGAGGAAAAAAATGTATGCCAAAACTTTTGGGGCAAGCACACAAGGAGTTGACGGCTTAATAATCAAAGTCGAAGTTGACAGCGCAAACGGTATGCCTTCATTCGACGTGGTAGGGCTTGCAAACGCCGCCGTTCGTGAAGCAAAAGAAAGAGTCCGTACCGCTATAAAAAATTCTGGTTTGCGGTTGCGGCAAGAAAAAATTACAGTCAATCTTGCTCCGGCTGAAGTAAAAAAAGAAAGTTCCGGCTTAGATTTACCGATAGCAGTCGGACTTTTGGCGGCTCAAGGTAAAGTTCCTTCCGATAATTTTGAAGAATTTATTTTTATGGCTGAACTTTCGCTGGACGGTAAACTTTGCGCCGTTGATGGAATTTTACCAATGACTGTTACTGCGCGTAACGCCGGATTCAAAAAAATTATTGTCGCGCAGGATAACGTAAATGAAGCGTTGCTTGTGGAAAATATTGAAGTTTACGCGCCGCAAACTTTGATTGAACTTGTTGAATTTTTACAGGGCGAATTTGAATTACAACCGGCAACGCCTCAATCTGTCGAAGAACCGGAAAATTTTATAGAAATTGTTGACGATTTTTCAGACGTGCAAGGGCAATTTATGGCAAAACGCGCGCTTGAAATTGCGGCGGCGGGCGGACACAATGTTTTAATGGTAGGAGTGCCGGGTAGCGGTAAAACTATGCTTGCAAAAAGAGTCAGTTCAATCTTGCCGGAATTGACGCACGAAGAAGCCCTTGAAGTTACAAAAATTTACAGCGTGGCGGGCAAACTTAAACGCAACGGCGGCTTAATTACCCAACGCCCTTTTCAGCATCCCAATCACGACGCCTCAACTGCAGCTATTATCGGCGGCGGTCCAATACCTAAGCCCGGACAAGTTACGCTTGCTCATCACGGCGTTTTATTTTTGGACGAATTACCCGAATTTAAAAAGAGTGTGCTTGAATCCCTGCGCGAGCCGCTTGAAGAACGCCAAATTACAGTCAGCAGAATTGGCGGCACTTTAACTTTTCCTTCAAGTATGATTTTAATTTGTGCAATGAATCCTTGCCCGTGCGGCTGGTACGGCGATAAAGATCACGATTGCCACTGTACGCCGCTGGATATTAAACGCTACACGCGCAAACTTTCCGGACCGCTTTTAGACAGAATCGATATTCATATTAGAGTCCCGCGCGTCAAGTACGACGAATTGACTTCAAAAAGAAAAGCCGAATCTTCAGCCACAGTTCGTGAAAGAGTTTCAGCCGCAAGAAATATTCAACTCGAACGCCTCAAAAAATATAATCTTTTCTGTAACGCCCAAATGAATCACGCAATGTTGCGGGAACTTTGTCATTTGACGCCGGAAGCCGAACAACTTTTGAAAGACGTTTTCGAGATGAAAAAACTTTCGGCGCGTTCCTATGACAGAATTATTAAAGTTGGACGCACAATCGCAGACTTGGACGGCGGCGCGGATTTAATCAACTCCAAACATATTTCTGAAGCTATCAAACTGCGCAACGATTTAGACTTTGAAATTAAATAGGGGCTAGGTATTAGGGATTTTTTTAATGTTAAAAACTCGTGAAATTGACATGTTGCACGGCACGCTGTGGGACAAAATAATTTTGTTTGCTCTGCCGCTTGCTTTAACCGGCTTTATGCAACAACTTTTAAACGCGGCTGATGTTGCAGTTTTGGGGCAGTACGTCGGCAAAAATGCAATGGCGGCTGTCGGCAACAATACCGCGCTGATTGGCTTGCTTGTAAATTTATTTATGGGCTTGAGTTTGGGCGCAAATGTTGTTATCGCTCAAAATATCGGCGCAGAAAAATTTGACCGTGTGCATGACGCCGTACATACGGCTTTTTTATTGGCGTTAATCGTAGGCGTGGTACTTTGCGGCGTTGCCGAAATTTTAGTCAATCCCGTTTTTGAATGGTTGCAAGTACCGGCGGCGGTTGCGCCAATGGCTGAAACTTATTTGAGAATTTACGCTTTCGGATTGCCGGTTATGGGAATTTACAATTTTGAGGCGGCGATTTTCAGGAGTCGCGGCGATACTCAAACGCCGTTAATTGCGTTGACTGTTGCAAGCTTTTTAAATATCGCACTGAATTTAATTTTTGTTTTGAAATTTAATTTGGGCGTCGAAGGCGTGGCGTGGGCGACGGTTATTGCAAATGCTGTAAGCGCGTTAATTTTATTTCACGGCTTGCGAAAAGCTGAAGGTTTTATTCATCTTGAACTTAGCGAATTAAAAATTGAAAAATCTTGCCTGAAAGAAACTGTAAGAATCGGACTGCCCGCCGGTATTCAAGGAATGGTTTTTTCACTTTCAAATTTGCTGATACAATCTGCGATAAACGCGCTCGGACCGGACGCAATGGCGGCAAGCGCGGCGGCTTTTACGATTGAAATAAACGTTTTTTGCTTGACAAACGGATTCGGGCAGGCGGCAACAACTTTTGTAAGCCAAAATTACGGCGCGGGGAATTTGCCGCGTTGCAAAGACGTTACAAAAGTTTCACTGCAGATAAATATTTTGCTGATGTTTATTTTATCGGCGGCGATTTTATATTTTGCCGAGCCGCTTGTAAGATTTTTTAATGAAGACGCCGAAGTTATAAGATTGGGCGTAATTCGGCTGTGGTATATCATTGCGCCGGAAATAATTTCTGTCATAATGGAAATAATTTCGGGGTCACTGCGCGGCTATGGGATTTCAATGGCTCCGGCGATTATTACGTTGGTTTTTGTTTGCGGAATAAGAATTACTTGGGTTTTTACGGTCTTTGCCAAAATTCCGACTTACGCGGCGTTAATGGCAGTTTACGGCGTCAGTTGGTTTTTCACAATGGTATTTTTGATAATCGCCTACAGATTTTACATTAAAAATTTGAAAGAAATAAAAATTTAGAGTGGAGGAATTTTTTTGAGAATAGCGGTTATTGGCGCAACAATGGTTGACGTTGTTTCTTACGTTGACGATGCGCCGAAATATGGTAAGGCGGTACTTGCAAAAGATTTTCACATTGCTTGCGGAGCAAAGGGCGCGAATCAAGCCGTTGCCGCAAAAAGATTGGGTGCAGATATTTTAATGGTTTCCGCTGTAGGCAATGATATTTTCGGCAAAACTGCGCTTGAAAATTTTCAGCAAAACGGAATTGACACGCGCCAAATTATTAAAGTTCCAAATGTTTCAAGCGGGATTGTTATGATTATCGTTGAATCTTCCGGGCAATATCGAAGTGTACTTTATCGCGGCGCAAATGATTTTTTAACGCCGGAAAATATTTTGCAAGCGGCGGACGATTTAAAAAGTTGCGGGCTTTTTGTGATTCAACTTGAAATTTCGCTTGAAACTGTTTACGCGGCGATTGACTTTGCCAAGAAAAATAATATTCCCGTGCTGTTAAATCCTTCGCCAATGAATGCAGTAACCAAAAATCTTTCAATCGAAAAAATTTGCCCTTGTGAATTTTTGGTACTTAATGAAGATGAACTTGAAATTTTAGCCGGCTCAAATATTCGTGTGGCGGCAAGAAAACTTTTAACTTATGGAATAAAAAATATTATCTTGACGCTTGGAAGTCGCGGCTCCATTTGGTTTGCTGAAGGCGTTGAAGAATTTGTACCGTCGTTAAAAGTTGAGGCGATTGACAGCACGGGCGCGGGCGATGCCTTTGTAGGTTGTTTTGTCAAAAATTATGCAGACGGCAAAAATATTCTTGACTCAATGAAACTTGCCTCAAAGTACGCGGCGTTAAGCGTCACGCGCAAAGGTACGCAGGATTCATATTTGACGGCTGAAGAATTTGAAAACTTTTTGAACGCTTAAAAAATTTGAAACTAAAAAAGCCCGCCAATTTGACGGGCTAATTTTTTTGTGGAAAAAATTTTTTACCACTTGTTGTAATGTATATTTGATTCAGGAAAAATTTGAGTTGGAAATTCAGCATTGGGCGCGGCGTAACCTATACCAATCATACAGGGCAGAATGTAACCTTCAGGGCAACCGACCGCTTTTAAAATTTCCTGCGGCTGTTTATCTGTCGGGATTCTCATTGTGTAAGCAAGCCCTTCATTTGTCGTGGCAAGAAAAATATTTTCAATCACGCACCAAATTTCCGCAAAATCCATAAAGCGTCTGCCAAAAGATTCTTCGTCAACAATTCGTGCATCTCTTTTAAAAATTGGCAAAATTATAACTTGTGCCTGCTCAAACATTGCGCGTTGTTTCGGAAAAGCAATTTTAACCATTTCTTGAAAAGGATTTTTCGGCTCTTCGATATTGCAGGGCAAAACTTTTATACATTCAATCGCTTTAATTTTCGCCGCGTCATCGTTGATAACTATGAAACTCCATTTTCTCATATGGTCAAAGGACGGAGCTTTATTTCCTGCGTCAAGGATGCGCTGAATTTTTTCAATTTCTACCGGCTGATTTGTAAATTGGCGCGTTGTGCGCCTTTTGTTAATGACTTCGCTAAACTCCAAAAAAATCTCTCCTTAGTCAAGTGTAGGTTCATTGTCGAAAAGGTAACTGTAGCGGTTTTTAAATTCTTCCGGCTCCATTTTGAAAGCGTTGGCTAATCCTCTGTCTTCAAGGTCGCCCCTTTCAAGGCGTGTCATAAAGCCGCGTGCAATTTTGTAATGAACAGAATTAATATTAACGCGACGAACAAAAGTTTTGCCTGTTTCGGGGTCGCGGATATTTTCAAAGCGCATTGGAACTGCTTCATTGTCTTGAATTGTGATAAGCGCGCCGCTGTCGCCTCTCATAAGGAATTGCATTGCTTCATAGCCCAAATTTCTTGCATAGTCAATATCGTAAGCGATAGGAGCCGCGCAACGGAATTCATAGCCAATTTCTTTATCGACGATTGACATTTTAATATTGAGGCGTTTCAATTCGCCCAAAACTTTTTGTTTCAAAATTTCGCCAAAGTCCAATTCAGCGTAGCGAATGTGTCCGTGTTCGTCAAGTACAACGTTGCCGAGTTCAGCAAAATCTTCTTCAGCAATTTTTTCGATAACGCCTTCAGCAATAACTGCAACGCCGTAATTCTTGCCGATTACATAGCGTTTGACGATTGAGCCAACAATAATATCTACAATCTGTTGGAGGCGAATTTTGGGTTGCGGAAATTCTTCAGGAATAACTGTAACCGCCGCGCCTGCACTGCGCCCCATACCGAGTGCCAAATGTCCGGCAGTCCTGCCCATTGCGATTGTAAAATACCAGCGATTGTTTGAAGTGCGGGCGTCTTCCATTAAGTTTTGAATTTCGGTTGTACCGAATGCACGCGCAGTTTCAAAGCCGAATGTAGGAATACCTTCAGGCAAAGGTAAATCGTTATCAATAGTTTTTGGAACGTGAACAACGTTAATTGTGCGTCCGAGTTTGCGAGCATATTCTGAAACTGCGGAAGAACTGAAAGCGGTATCATCGCCGCCGATTGTTACCAAATAATTTACGCCGAGTTCAGTCAAAGTTTCAACAACGGTATGCAAATCTGATTCTTTTTTAGTAGGGTTGAAACGAGACATTCTCAAGATACAGCCGCCGGTTAAATGAATGCGGTTTACGTTTGAAGCGTCGAGGCGAATATAATTTTTTTCGCCGCGTCCCAAATGTGAAAAGCCGTCATACATTCCCAAAACGTCCCAGCCGTGACGATTTGCAGTATTAGTAACTGCGCTGATAACCGCGTTGATACCGGGCGCAGGTCCGCCGCCGCAAACTATCGCCACTACATTTCTTACTCCAACCATTAATAAAAACTCCCTTCGTATTTTAAAGGTTAAGGGTTAGGGGCTAAGGATTAAGGATTATCCCCCTCTTGCCTTTTGCCTTCTGCCTTTTCCCTGTTTTTTGCTTGACTTAAATTAAAAATAACACCGGCAATAATTATCAAAGCAAGGAAAAAAGTTGCCGCAATTCGTACGGTGTTATAGATTTTAAAATTTACTTGCATAGATTTATTTTGCCCGTTAATCAGAGCCGGAGCAATATTCCACGTTAAAATTTTGCCGTCGTTGCTCATAAAATCGGCGTTGGAACTTTCGGCGGCGTACGGTAATTCAACCGAAAAATCAAATTTAATCTGCGCGAGGAAAGATTGTGCCAACATTGCGCCTTGAGTGTCAATATCTTTTCGCCCTTCAAACACAAGGTCGAAAGTGTAAGAATTATAAAACCAGCCGTTAGAAATTTGAATGCCGTTGCATTTGCCGGGACGCGCCTGAAACAGTTCAAAATTATTGGCGGCAAAACTTTCCATAGTTGGAAAAAACATTTCAAATTCGTAACCGGAAAAGCCGCCTTCAGTTACGGGTTTAATTTTTGCGTCGGGATTATTTTTGATTATGCTGTTTCTTGTTTCTTCGATAATTCCGGCGATTAAAGGCGCGCCAATAAATTTATTGCGCATTGTAACCGCGCCGCTGTCAGTAATTTTCAAATTTGATTCAGCTTGAAAACAGCCCGCGCAACTCAAGCACATTAACGCAAGTAAAAAAATTTTGCAGATTTTCATTGCTTAATAAACTTTACGTCAGAATCGGGAATACCCGCGCTGTCTGAAATGTAGCGTTCAACTTTCATATGCAGATTATACTTTTCGCGCAGTGCAGAAATTTTTTGCATCATTGGCGAGGCGTGGTGAACGTCAATAGCTTTTTGGTCTTGCCAAATGTCAATCAACAAAACAGTTTCGGCGTCATTTGCAGGGTAAAAATATTCGTAGCGCAAATTTCCTGCTTCGTTGCGAATTGCCGCCGCCGTGCCGCTTTTTTCCATTTCTTCAGCGAATTTGCGGGCGTTGCCGTTTTCGCCGCTGTAGTAGATATTAACCGAAATGCTCATAACGCGCCACCTTTCAACAAAGTTTTCAATTCAATTTTCGCCGCGTGTAAAAAATTTCCTTCAATGCTTGCGAAAATTTTAAAACCGGTCGCGTAAAAAAAAGCTAAGAAAAAAATTTTCCCCAGCCTTTATTCCTTAGTCTTTAGCCCTTATGTTTGACGCAGATTTTTTAATTTGTTTAGCGCGTGAATTTTTATTGGCAGAATGTTTAACTGAAATATTTTTTTTGATACCGCGTTCAATTCGGCGGAGGCGTTCAATTTCACTTGGCGCAACAAGTGTAATAGCCGTGCCGTTTTCGCCTGCGCGACCGGTGCGTCCGATTCTGTGAATGTACGTTTCAACGTCACGCGGTACATCGTAGCTTATAACGTGCGTCACGCCTTCAATATCCAAGCCGCGCGCCGCAATATCAGTGGCAACCAAAATTTGAATTTTTGCCTCACGAAATTTTTTCAATACGAAATTTCTTTGTTGTTGCGTTAAATCGCCGTGCAGTTCATCAACTTCAAAATTTTTCTTTGCAAGTTCAAGCGCAAGTTTTGAAGTATTTTCTTTCGTCGCGCAGAAAATCATTGCAAGGTACGGATTTTCATTTTGCAGAATTTCTACCAACTTTTGAAATTTTTTATCTGCAGGAATTTTTACAACGACTTGATTAATATTTTCAAGCGTAACGGTTTTAGTTTCGACAAAAATTTCTTTTGGCGATTTTAAAAATTCGGCGGCAAGTTGACGGATTCTAAGCGGCATTGTTGCCGAACACAAAATAATTTGCCGGTCTTTTGCCGTTTCACGAATTAAACTTTCAACGTCTTCAATGAAGCCGAGTTTCAAAAGTTCGTCTGCCTCATCGATAACAATTTTATTAATATTTTTTAGCTGAACAGTGCCGCGCCTCAAATGGTCTAACAACCTGCCGGGCGTTCCAATAATTAATTGCGGGACGCGACGCAGTTTTTCTTTTTGCCTGTCAATATCCTGTCCGCCGCAAATTAATAAACTTTCAATTTCAAGCGTCGCGCAGATTTTGGCGGCAACTTTTGAAATTTGCGTGGCAAGTTCCCGCGTCGGAGCGATTATCAATTCTTGAGTTACGGCAATTTTTTTTAGGCGTTCAATCGTCGGTAAAAGAAACGCCAAAGTTTTACCCGTGCCGGTTTTTGCTTGTACGATTAAATCGTTACCTGCGCGAGCTTGCGGAATAACTTTTTCTTGTACGGTAGTTGGATTTAAAATACCTTGACGCTTCAAAAGTTCGCAAATTTCCGCGCTTACTTTTAAATCTTCAAAACTGGACATTATTTACCTCCGAAAAATTTTTAATTAAAAAGCAAAAGAAGAGGGCGTCCACGGATGGACGCCCGCCGCGCTTGCGTGGCTTGCGTAGCAAGGCATGCTCTCTAAGACGTGATGTCATTATGTGCGGCTGTTTCTTTCTTTGCCAAGCGTTTCTTTCTTTGCGTCAAAGAAAGAAATGCGTTAAAAAGCTAAAACTTCATTGCCGGTTTCAGTTATTAAAATAGTTTTTTCCCATTGCGCCGACAAACTGCCATCTTTAGTGCGAACTGTCCAGCCGTCCTTGTTATCCGTTGTAACTTTTTTACCGCCGGCGTTAATCATTGGTTCAACCGTAATTGACATACCCGGAACTAAAAGCATACCCGTACCGGCTTTACAATCGTGGCTTACAAAAGGTTCAAGATGAAAAGCTTTGCCGCAACCGTGTCCGCCTAAATCCGTAACAACCGAAAAGCCGTTAGCCTTTGCAAGTTTGCCGCACGCCGCGCCAATATCCCCTACAAAATGAAAAGGTTGCGCCGCCTTAATTCCAACTTCCATAATTTCTTTCGTAACTTCGATTAACTTTTTGGCGTCAGCTGAAATTTCACCTACCCAAAACATTCTTGAGGCGTCGGCAAAATAGCCGTCTAAATCTGTTGTTATGTCAACGTTCAAAATATCGCCGTCTTTGAGAATTTCGTTTTTTGAAGGTATTCCATGACAAACAACGTTATTAACTGAAATGCAAATACTTTTTGGGAAGCCTTCAAAGTCAAGGCAGCTCGGGTGCGCGCCGTGACTTACAATAAAATTATGTACAGCGTCATTAATTTCAAGCGTGGAAATTCCGGCTTTAACCATTTGCCCCGCCAAATCCAACGCGCCGGAATTTATAACCGCCGCGCGTTTAATTCCTTCAATATCTACCGCGTTGTTAATAATTTTGTGCGGCGGGCGAATTTGCCCTTTTGTGGCGTCAAATTTTATTGCGTCAATCCTTTCATCAAATTCCAAGTGGCACTTTTTATATTTTTTGCCGCTGCCACACCAGCAAGAATCATTTCTTTTCAACTTATTTACCATCTCCAACAAAAAATTTTTTATCATAATTTTACAATTTCCCTGATACTTTCCAATTTATTTTTTAAAATTTTATTTTCGCGCAGGGTTATTCTTTCATTAAAATACAACTGAATCAGCGTAAAGACAAACGCAGAATTTTTCCCAAAACGCGGCTCCATTGCTTGTAAAATTTCTGCGCCGCCTTCCTGCAAGAACTGGAAAATATAGCTATGTAAAACGTTGCTTGTCCAATACGCTAAAACCCGTTGCGTAAATTTTGGGTCGTTCAAATATGAAAGTTTTTTTTCAATATAATCACACAAAACAGGAATGGATTTTATATTTTTTTGAATACGTTTTGAATCGTGTGACGCCGAATTTTTCCGCATCCTGTAAACGTAAAGCGGCTTATCAATTTTTATTATTTTGCTCGTCGCGCAGATTACGTCAAAATTAAAAAAAACGTCTTCGGCAACTTCATCCAAAAATTTTATATCATTTTCCAACAAAAATTTTCGCCGGTACAAAAAATACCATACCGCAATTTGAACGCCGTTTTTCAGCAATTCTTGAATAATTCTGGTTTTAATGTTTTCGGAAACAGGCGCAAGCGGCAAGGGACTTTTTTTTATGTTTACCTTAATATTTTTTAAAGTTGTAAATTCAGAATCGACGGCGTAATAAGATTGTGTTGCAGTCGAAGCATCGGCGTTATTATTTTTGGCGGCGTTGTACAAAGTTTCCAGCGCGTTTTCTAAAATTGCGTCGTCATTGTCACAAAAATAAACGTATTCGCCTTGCGCCGTGTCAAGTCCAATGTTGCGAGTTGCGCCCGGCGTCCCCAAATTTTTTTCAGTCTGCAAAATTTTTATCCTTGAATCACTGAAACTTTTTGCAACGGCTAAAGTTTCATCTGTCGAACAATCATCAATCAAAATTAATTCAAAATCCTTGAAAGACTGCGCGAGTATCGAACTGATACACAAACTCAAATATTTTTCGACGTTGTACATTGGCACAATTACTGAAATTTTGGGCGAGTTTTCGTTCAAATTTTTTCCTCCTTAATCAAAAATATTTTAGCCGCCGTTAAAGAAATTGTCCAGTTAATTCTTGACTATTTCGCCGCGTTGTTATATATTATCACAAAGTAAAATGAAATTTAGCTGAAAGTTTTTTAGAAACTTCGAGGGGAGGGATTAAAATGAAGAAGCTGTTTATATTTTTAGTAATATTAATTTCGGCAGCCGGTTCATTTCTAACGTGGTTGTTTCAGCGAGAAAAAGACGGCGTACCAATTTTAACGTATCATCAAGTAAACGATATTGATCAAAATGAATCGACGCTGACGGTTGAACAATTTGACGCGCAAATGAAATATTTATCTGAAGGCGGCTTCAACGTCATAACACCGAATGAACTTTTGGACGCTTGGGAAGGGAACGGCACACTCCCCGAAAATCCGGTTGTAATAACTTTTGACGATGCACATATTGACATGTACAAAAATGTTTTTCCGATTCTGCAAAAGTACAATCTGCGCGCAACTTTTTTTCTTGTAACTGATTTTGTAAATTTGTATCCGAATTATATTACGTGGGATCAGGCGCGGGAAATGCAGGCAAGCGGGCTGGTCGATATTGAAAGTCACACGCTTAATCACAAGTTGCTGACAGAAATTTATTCACGAGACAAAATGTGGGATCAGCTTTACGGCTCCAAACAGGCGATTGAATGGTACTTGAAAAAGCCGGCGAATTTGATTGCTTACCCTGACGGCAAGTACACTGTTGAGGCTGAAGATTTAAGCAAAGAAGTCGGTTATCGCGCAGCGTTCGTTATGGGTTACGGGCTTTCTCATCAGGAACCGCAACATTATGTTTTGACAAGAATACCAATTTTCGGCGCAAATTCTCATACCTTGTTCAGGTTTAAATTGAGATTGAACGGCGCGCCGTTATTTGCCCCCTTGCAAAGATTAAAAGAAAGATTAATCAAAGACGGCAACCCTGAAGTTGCAGATTTTATTTGGATTCCTTGAGGTTTTAAAATGAATTTTGAAAATTTGACAACCGAAAAAAGAAACGCGGCGTCCGCCAATATTGACAAAGTTTCTACGCTTGAAATGTTGAAAATCATTAACGACGAAGATAAAAAAGTTGCATTGGCAGTTGAAAAAGTTTTGCCGCAAGTTGCAACCGCCGTTGACATAATCGCCCAAAAACTTTCAAAAGGCGGGCGTCTTTTTTATATTGGTGCGGGGACTTCCGGCAGATTGGGAATTTTGGACGCCTCCGAATGCCCGCCAACTTTCGGCGTTGATTCTGATTTGGTACAGGGGATTATTGCCGGTGGAAATTACGCTTTAACAAACGCTATTGAGGGCGCGGAAGACAATAAAAATTTGGCTGTTGAAAATCTTCAAGAAAAAAAATTTAGCGCGGCTGATATTTTGGTAGGAATTGCCGCCTCCGGTCGAACGCCCTATGTTTTGGGCGGTATTGAATACGCAAAAAAAATTGGCGCGTCAACTGTCGGCGTTTCTTGTGTTGAAAATTCCGCGCTTGCAAAAATTGTTGACATTGAAATAACGCCCGTAACAGGGGCTGAAGTTATAACCGGTTCAACCAGAATGAAAGCCGGTACTGCAACAAAAATGGTTTTAAATATGTTGACAACCGGCGCAATGATTCGGCTCGGCAAAGTTTACGGTAATTTGATGGTTGACGTACGCGCCACAAATGAAAAACTGCGCGACCGCGCCAAAAGAATTGTTATCGCGGCTACAGGTTGTGATGAAATTACAGCCGTTGAAACTTTAAAAAAATTCGACGGGCGCGCAAAACTTGCCATAGACTTTATAGGGATTAGGGATTAGTGGAATTTTCCCTAGCCCCTAGCCCTTAAAACTTAATCCCTAAAAATGAAGCCGTTGACGCACTTAACCACCAACACGCCAAAAAGTGCGGATTAACTATAAAATTTTGAGTAAAGGAGGTGTAAAAATGGAAACAGGAATATCTGTATACGCCGGATTGGGCTGCAAGCCAAAAGAAAATATCGAGCTGATAAAATTTGCAGCAAAACTTGGAATGAAACGCCTGTTCACTTCAACGCAAATTCCCGAATCTAACGCGGACGGCGAAAAATTTTTTAATGAATTTGCCGAAATTATAACCGCCGCCGCCACGAATGATTTTGAAATTATTATTGATGTAAATCCCGACAATATTGAAGAGTTCAATGTCAGCGGCTTAACTTTGAGACTCGACGACGGCTTTTCTGTCGAAGAAATTGTTGAACTTAGCAAAACAAGCAAAATTCAACTCAACGCCTCGACTGTCACAAATGAATTTTTAACTGTACTTTTAAATCTCAACGCAAATTTTGAAAATATATCTGCGTTGCACAATTTTTATCCACACGTTCAGACGGGACTGGACACATATTTTTTCATAGACCAAAATAAAATGTTCCACGATTTTGGTATAAATGTAGGCGCGTTTATTCCAACTGCCGAAGGCAAAAGGCGCGCGCCGCTTTTTGAAGGACTTCCCACGCTTGAAGACTGCAGAAACTTTTCTGTAGATTTATCTGCAAGATATTTGGCGGCACTCGGCACTGATTTTATAATTATCGGAGACGGCTTGCCAACTGAAGAAGAATGCGTTGCACTTGCAAGCGTCAAAGAAAATGAAGTCATTATGAAGGCTAAACTTTTGACTGACGATTTAACCTCGATTGAACTTTTAAAAAATACTTTTACGCGGCGACCTGATATTTCAAAATCTGTTATTCGCGCAGTCGAAGGAAGAAAATTTTTAAAACTGACGGGCGGCACGATTGAGCCGGAAAATTTTTCTGAAAGAAATTTCGGCGATATTACCATTGATAACAAAAATTTTGGACGATACGCCGGCGAAATTCAAATTGTCGAAGATGTTTTACCGGCTGATGAACGAGTTAATGTTGTGGCGCGGATTATTGACGAAGAAATTTTTTTGGCAAGTTACATTAGCCCCAATCAAAAATTTTCCTTCAGATTTGTTTGAAATATCGGAGGGTCACTTGCAATGAAAAATTTAAATTTCGTTGTGATTTTTATGCTTGCGACCTTCATTTCTGCTACAGCTCTTGCTTCGCCTTCACTTTCAAAAAATGACGTGGGCAAAGACGTTTTAACCTTACAGAAAAAATTGTATATTATCGGCTACGAGATAACCGAATTGGACGGCGAATTTGGCGACGAAACCGAAAAAGCCGTACAAGCTTTTCAACGCGATAATAAAATTACAGTAACGGGCGTTGTTACAAATGCAACGTGGCGCGCACTGAAAAAAGCTAAACCTGTAAAAGGGCGCAGCTTATCTGACTTAAAAATTACCATTCCGGCTGAATCAAAAGTTTCAAAAAAAATTAACACTGTGAAAACTCCGCCTGCAACGAACGGAAATTTTGTACCGTACGGCGAAACTTTTATAACTGAACAAGATGGAATTGAAATAGTTGAACTTGCCAAAACTTTTATGGGCGTTCCCTACGTTTTCGGCGGCACGACTCCTTCAGGCTTTGATTGTTCAGGTTTTTTGCAATACGTTTTCAAAATGTACGGGATAAATATTCCGCGCCTTGCTGACGAACAATATTTGTTGGGCGAACCGGCTAAAGTTTCTCAACTTTCTGTTGGCGATTTGGTATTTTTCTCAACTTACCTTGAAGGCGCGTCTCATTGCGGCTTTTATGTTGGCGATGGAAAATTTTTGCATACTTCCTCAAGTCACGGTGTAAGAATTGATTCTCTTGATAATTCATACTGGAAACCGAAATTTTTGGGCGGCAAAAAAATCACACACTGAAAAAACTCCTGCCGTGAATTTTGCGGTAGGAGTTTAAATGTTTCACAAAGTTTCACGTGAAAAAGGCGTGTAACAAAAAATGGTGCGCTCGGGCAGAATCGAACTGCCGCTTCAAGCTCCGGAGGCTTGCGTCCTATCCACTGGACTACGAGCGCATTTGAATATTTGTGTATTGTAATGGAAAATTTTTGCAATGTCAAATTTTTAGGGGTTAGGGATTAAGGACTAAGGATTAAGGATTAGTGAAAAGAAGTCGCCCAGCAACCGCGCAGACGCGCCGCTTTCTTAGTGCGTGCAGGAATGTAAAACGCGGACGTTTAACATAGTTTGAGCGTAAGAAAATGCAAAGCGCATGTGCGGGCGACGATTCTTTCTTTGGTACTTTATTTCTTTTAAAGAAAGAAAGTACATTTAAAAAGATAAAAAATAAATTACAAAAATTCACCTGTTAAAAATTATATTGCAAAGATTAATAAATGTTGCTAAAATACTTTAGCCGAAAACAGGCTTTGCTTTTATACGAAGGGAGAAATTACATAGATGTTTGGAATATTTGGCGGCTCTCGCGATATGGGCATTGATTTGGGCACAGCTAACACGCTTGTTCACGTCAAGGGCAAAGGGATTGTCCTGCGCGAACCTTCAGTAGTTGCAATAGAAAGAGACACCGGCGATGTTTTGGCAGTCGGTGATGAAGCTAAAAAAATGATAGGACGCACGCCCGGAAATATTGTGGCAATTCGCCCAATGAAAGACGGCGTTATAGCAGATTTTGACGTTACACAGAATATGTTGAAATATTTTATAAGAAAAGCCATGAACAGCCGGACAAATTTTGTTCGCCCGCGCGTGGTTGTCGGTGTACCTTCCGGCGTTACTGAAGTTGAAAAGCGCGCAGTTATCGACGCGGCACAACAAGCCGGAGCGCGTGAAGCCTATCTGATTGAAGAACCAATGGCGGCGGCTATAGGCGCAGGTTTACCCGTTGAAGAAGCTACAGGTAACATGGTAGTAGATATTGGCGGCGGCACTACCGAAATTGCCGTAATTTCACTCGGCGGAATTGTCACAAGCCTTTCAATTCGTATCGGCGGCGATGAAATGGATTCTGCGATTGTTCAATATATCAAAAAACTTTATAACTTGATGATCGGTGAACGTACCGCTGAAGAAATTAAAATTAAAATCGGCTCCGCAATTATCACGCCAAAAACCGAAAAAGATTTAGAAATTCGCGGGCGTGATTTGGTTAGCGGCTTGCCCAAAAATCTTACAATAAAATCCGGCGAAATTAGAGACGCCCTTGCAGACCCAATAGAAAAAATTGTTGAGGCGGTAAAAACTACGCTTGAAAGAACACCGCCGGAACTTGCGGCTGATGTTATGGATCACGGAATTATGATGACAGGCGGCGGCGCACTTTTGGCAAATATCGATACTTTAATTGCAAAAGAAACAGGCATGCCCGTAATTATCGCAGACGACCCGCTTAGTTGCGTCGGCGAAGGTACAGGGCGTTCCCTCGAAGATTTAAATTTACTTAAGCGCGTCGTTATGACTTCAAAGAAAAATAAATAATGAAACCGCGTCAAGAAATGAAGGGTGTCAATAAGCCGCGCAGCCGCAAAAAAAACAGTCAATCACAAAATAAAACTGCCGCAATAATTTTTGTGCTTATGTTTGTACTTTGTTCAATTTTTATCGTTGCACGTACAGGCTCGCAAGTTCCGGGTGCCGGAAAAACTATGATGGTATTTTTATCGCCGTTTCAAAATATTTTTTCGTGGTTCGGCGGCGGCGTTTCAGAATTTACCGGCAGCGTTGAGGAAATACAAAACCTTCAAACTGAAAATTTAAACCTGCGCGAGGAAGTTGAAAAATTACGCGCCGAAAATCTTAACGCGTCGGAGGCACTTTCAGAAAATCAACGCCTGCGCGCGCTTTTAGGCTACAAACAAAGTGCAACGCAATTTGACTTGGTGGCGGCAAGTATAATCGGGCGTGAATCTGCAACGTGGTCAAGCGTAGTTTTGATAAATCGTGGAACTTTGGACGGCGTGGCAGACAATATGGCGGTTGTTACCGAATTGGGATTGGTAGGACACGTTGTCGAGGCAGGCTTGAATACTTCAAAAGTTCAGCTGATTTTAGACCCGCGTTCTTCAGTCGGTACACTGATTCAACGCCCCGAGTCAAGAGTGGCAGGAATTGTTGAAGGCGATATTAACAACCCCAACGCGCCAAAAATGGTAAATATCCCGAAAGATGCCGATGTACAAGTTGATGATATGGTTGTGACTTCAGGATTCGGAGGCGTATACCCGAAAGGAATTATTGTCGGCAAAATTAAAGAAATGCACAATGACGAAGGCGGACTTTTAAAGCACGGAATTATAACAACAACGGTAAACTTTGAAAAATTGGAAGATGTTGCAGTAATTATAAATTCAAGAGAAGCACCGCCGGAACCGTTGCCGCCGGTAATTCAATCTGCAGGCAGTGAACTTGACGCCGAAGAAGTTGCAAAACAACTCGAATACTCAAAATTAATTCAGCAGGAAAACAGAGACAGGGTTAAACAACAACAAATTTCACAAATTGAACAGGCGCGACAATCCGGCGGAGGTACGGCGAATTGAATATAATTATTTCGTGGGCGATTTTAATTATTTTAATGTACGCCGCGCAAACTTCACTGTTGCCGTATATCGGCTATAACGGCGTCAGTGCAAATTTAATGTTGCTCTTGACTGTTTCAACGGCTTTTTTGCGGGGTTATCGTCACGGCGTTTTAATGGGGCTTATAACGGGAATTTTGCAAGATTTTACAACAGGAAGTTATTTTGGCTGTACGATTTTCAGTTATATGATAATCGGCGGATTTTTCGGCAAGTTTTCGGACAGGATTTTTAAGGAACAATTACTTTTTCCGGTATTGAGTGCGCCGCTTGCCGCAACAATGTATTTTTTTATAATGACGCTGTTGCTTACGCTAATTGGTTACAAAATTGATTTATTGCACAGCATACAAACGATTTTACAGCCGCTGATTATCTATCAAGTGGCTTTTTCGTGGCTTGTTCATAAAGTTGCCTACGACTTTTATAAATTTTCCAACAAACATTTATTTCGGGATTAATGACTAATAAAAATGACTGGAAAGAAAAGAAATAATTGTAATGAAAAAGCCCGTTATCGGTTTTTAGTTGGGTGTAAGAATTATGAAGACGTGGTAAGACGCGGAATTGACTTTGAATAACTGCAACTTTTGACGTGAAAAACCCTGACGGGCGTCAATGCACTTTCTTTTGGTTGCAAGGCGACGAGTAGGAGCGTTGCTCTTTCTTTTTGCTTTGGAAAAGAAAAGTACATTTAAAAATAAAAAAATATAAATAGCAGGAGTTAAGTAATGCTTGAGGTTACAAAGAAAGACGACGAATACGCCGGACGATTAACATTTTTGGGCGTACTTTTTTTTATGGTTATATTGATTTTAATTGCGCGTGTAGCTTACCTGCAACTTTACGACGGCGAATACTACGCGGGACTTGCTGACGGCAACAGAATAAGAATAATTCCGACCATTGCGCCGCGCGGTACTTTCTTTGATCGCAACGGGCAACTTTTGGTTACGAATCGTCCCGGCTTTACGGTGTCACTTTTGCCGTTGACAGAGCCAATTTCGCCTGAAGTTATCGAGCGCGTTTCAAGGTTGCTTAATGTTCCTGTAGAAGAAATTCAACGCCGAATTGACATTCATTACAGTTTTGACCCAATAAAAATTAAGCAGGACGTAACGGCAGATATTATTTCGATTATCGAGGAACAGAAAAACGATTATCGCGGCGTAATTATCGAAGTGCAACCGGTAAGAAATTATATTCTCAAGCAGGAAGGCGCGCATACTTTCGGCTACGTCAGCGAAATTTCAGATGCTGAACTTGAAACTAAAAAAAGTCAAGGCTATAAATCCGGCGATATTGTCGGCAAATTTGGGCTTGAGCGCGTGTACGATAAAGAAATTAGGGGTATAAACGGCGGCGAACAAGTTGAAGTTGACGTGGCAGGTAAACCCGTACAAATTCTCGGCAAAAAAGAACCAACGCCCGGCTACGATTTAATTTTGACGATTGACAGAGATTTACAAGTTGCAACAGAAAAAGCCGTCGATGAAATTTTAACCGAAATTGGAGCGAACGCCGCCGCCGCTGTAGTTTTAAATCCGCAAAACGGCGAAATTTTGGCGATGGTTTCACGCCCTGCCTTCGACCCGAATTTATTTGCACACGGAATTTCAGTCAAAGATTGGAACGTAATTAACAACAATCCGTATCATCCAATGGACAACAAAACTATTACCGGCGAATATCCGCCCGGCTCCACTTTCAAGATTGTAACGGGAACTGCCGCGCTTGCCGCCGGTGTTGTTACGCCCGACGAACAAATTTTTGACAGCGGCACACATTGGCTCGTACCGAAAGGCAATGCAAGCGGCGAGGCGTTAGGTTGGTTAAATTTTCATGAGGCACTGGCACATTCTGATAACGTTTACTTTTACGAAATGGGCAACAGGCTTGGGGCTGACAGGTTAGAAAGTTACGCTCAAATGTTCGGGCTCGGCAAGGAAACAGGAATTGATTTACCGTATGAATCGCCGGGAATTGCTGATTGGAAAGAATATAAAATGGAAGTTTACGGCGATGAATTTTATTTATCAGAAATTATGGACGCGGCGATAGGGCAAGGCTTTAATTTGGTTACGCCGTTGCAAGCGGCTATGGTTACGGGCGAAATTGCGGCGAATGGTAAAAGATTTAAGCCGCACCTTGTCAGGCGAATGGTTACGCAAGACGGCGATTTGGTAAGAGATTTTCCGCCGGAACTTTTGAGCGAATTGCAAGTTGAGCCGTACATAATAAAACTTGTTCAAGACGGGCTGCGCGAGGTTACAGTTACGGGAACGGCGGCTAGTTCGTTTAGGGGTTTTCCCTATCCAATAGCCGGCAAAACGGGAACTGCCGAAAATTCACAAGGCAGAGATCACGGCTGGTTTGTAGCGTACGCGCCGTTTGAAAATCCTTGTGTAAGCGTGGCGGTCATCGTCGAACAGGGCGGCTTCGGTTCTCAATCTGCAGTACCTATCGGCAGAAAAATTCTTGAGGCGGCTTTTGAAATTATGAATAAGCGAGGACCTTTTTAAAGGTCGGAAATTTTTCCGGCTCTTATTTTTTTTGTAAATATTTTTAATGAAAATTTAATTTTTATTATACGTTCTTTTTGAAGGATAAAAATTTAAACTGTAGAATTTTTTTCAAAATTCAAATTTAGCTGTAAATTAGGTTATGTTTTTGTTAATATATATTATTTCGGTTACATATAGCCGGATAATCAACTTCCGATGTTTTATGAAGAGGGGTGTTAGTCATGTCAATAAAAAAATTCTTGCGGCGGGTAGCGTGGTCGATTTAATTTCATTTGTAATGTTTCAAGCACCGATTTTAAAATCAGCTGAAGCTACAGCTACAAATATCCAATCTGTAGTTATTAATGGCAATCAACAGGGCGGCAGCAGCGTCACAGGAAGCAATAGCAAAATTCAAGCCAATAATAATATTGCTTACGTTACGGTTATAAAAAATTTTTTTTAATAATAAAAAAGAAGTTGCAGGAATTACAAAAAAAATGTCGTAATTTCCCGAAAGGGGAACGGGGTAAGAAGCCTTCCCTTTTGGGAGGATGTTTTTTTCAAGGAGGAGTTTTTATGGCTAATTCAATTAATTTGAGTTATTTGCTTAATTACCAGAATGCAAGTCAGTTACTCAATCAGAAGTCCGGTAATCAGAGTCAAAAAGCTAATACTGCTGTCACTAATCAATCTGCATTGCCTCAAGTTAATAACAATTACAACTTGTCACTTTCAGCTGAAGGGCTTGCTGCTCTGCAGAATGAAGATTCAACAGCTGACGTTGACACAGGTATTTTTACTCAAAAGGAACTTTCCCCCAAAGCGCAGGCGTTGCTTGATAAATTGCGTGAACAGTATGGCGATTATGATTTTGTTGTAGCTGATGATGTTGACGACCCGCAAGCTTTAACGGCTAATTCAACAAAAAAATATTCAATAATTTTGTC
Organism: uncultured Selenomonadales bacterium; assembly: GCA_937901445.1. Taxonomy (GTDB): domain Bacteria; phylum Bacillota; class Negativicutes; order Selenomonadales; family Selenomonadaceae; genus Quinella. The sequence continues at coordinate 3,206 of CALDHY010000049.1, read as the reverse complement.
CAGTGAAGAATTGGAAAAAATGGCTGAATCTGAAGATTACGCCAATGAAGTTATGGGCAAAGTCGATGACGCGGTAAAAACGGCTGACAGTATGATTGAACAAGCTAAAGAAAACGGCGTGCAAATTAATCAAATGACAATTTCTTTTGACAATGACGGCAACGCCAAATTCTTTGCAACGCTTGAAAAACTTTCTGAAAGTCAACAAGAACGTATTGACGCGGCAAAAGAACGCGCTCAAGAAGAAGATGCTGAAGAAATTGAACCTGCGCGAGTGACCATTGAAGCTGAAGATGAAGAAAGTTTTCTGGATCAACTTTTAAATATTGATTGGGAGTCAATTTATCAAAGTTAAAATTTAAAATCGATTGAAATAAAAAAGCCTCTTCAAAACGAAGGGGCTTAATTTTTTTCGACAGAAATTCTGTTGTAGAAATTCTATGCTACTTCCAAAATCCAGTACCTAAAAAAAACTTGTCTATTTTCAAATTTTACGTTAATATATACCCTGTTTAAATCTATGAAAAAAAACTGGAATTTCTCAACAATTATTGTATAATATAAGATAGGAGGTGATTTATTGTGAATGACGTTGTAAAAATACGCGGGCTGAAATACGGCTTGCAACTTTTGTTTGAGAAAAATGCTCCCTTCGACGCCGTGAAAAGTTCCATTTTGGAAAAACTTACAACCGGCGACAAATTTTTTATTCGCGGTACAACGGTTTTTATTGACAAAAATTCTTTTTCAAATGAACAACTTGAACAGTTACGGCGAATTTTCCACCAACACGGAATGTTATTCAGTGACAAATTACCGGCGGCAACTCCAAAAGTCGAAAGAAAAACTGCGCCGACGCCGGTTTCTGTACCTGCGGCGGAAGTTAAAAAAGTAAAACCGACTTTGGTAGTTGATAAAACTTTACGTGGCGGGCAGGAAGTACGCACTGAATCTTCAGTTTTGGTTCTTGGTAATGTAAATCCGGGCGCGCAGATTATCGCCGGCGGCAGTATCGATGTGCGCGGTTTTTGTCGCGGCTATGTTCACGCGGGAGCGTTCGGTGATCAAACTGCTTGCATTGTTGCCGATCACTTAAGACCAATTCAAATTCGTATAGCTGATTTAATCGCCCGTCCGCCCGATGATATGAAAGAGGTTAATAAAGAAGAACAAAAACCTGAACGCGCCTCTATCAAAAACGGCTATATTGTTTTTGAACCGATTATGCGTTAAAATACCCGTTAGTTATTAGGGGAATGAACTTTTTCCTGAAAACCGACCGAAGGGAGTTTAAAAATGTGTGAAATTATTGTCATTACCAGCGGAAAGGGCGGCGTTGGTAAAACTACAACCACTGCAAATATTGGCGCAGGATTGGCAATGCGCGGCAACCGCGTTGCTCTTATCGATACAGATACAGGGCTTCGCAATTTAGATTTACTTTTGGGGCTTGAAAACCGTATTATGTATGATTTGGTTGACGTAACAAGCGGGCGCGTTCCATATAAAAAAGCTCTTGTGCGTCACAAAAAATTTGAATCGTTGTACTTGCTGCCTACGTCTCAAATTCGTGATAAATCCGCCGTCAATCCTGAACAACTCATTCAACTTTGTAACGAAATGAAAAATGACTTTGAGTTTATAATTATCGACTGCCCCGCAGGAATTGAACAGGGTTTTCAAACTGCAATAGCCGCCGCAGATGAAGCTATTGTTGTTACAATGCCGGAAATTTCCGCAGTTCGTGACGCAGATAAAATTATTGGCGAATTGGGGCGCGCAGATAAAGAAAATATCAAACTCATTGTAAACAGAATGCGCTACCAAATGTCCGAAAAAGGCGATATGCTTGCCATAGGGGACATTAATGAAATTTTGTCGATTGAATGTATTGGAATAGTCCCCGATGATGAATTTGTTATTACTTCAACCAACAAGGGAGATCCTGTAATTACCTTGAAAGAATCAGTTGCGGGGCAAGCTTACAGAAATATCGTCGGCAGGATTTGCGGAGAATCAATTCCCTTTGTTAAACCGCCTAAGGAAGGTTTTTTCACAAGATTAAAACGCCTTTTTGGCATGTTGTAAGGAGGGAGGACAGTGTTTGACGTTCTTATGAAAATATTTGGTAAAACTGAGAAAAAATCCGGTCAAATTGCTAAGGAACGCCTTCAAGTCGTTTTGATTCATGACAGAGCAAGTGTCTCCCCTGAAGTTATGGAAGAACTCAAAAATGACATTATCGCTGTCATTTCAAAATATATGGACGTTAATAAAAGCGGCATGGAAATTTCGCTTGCAAACGATGCTGATTCTGTTGCTCTTGTTGCAAACATTCCCGTTCAGTCACTTCATCACTCACGCAGGTAATTATGGTAACTCGTTTTCTTGAACTTATTGGCGGCTTTATCATTCGCCGCTGTGAAGACTTCGGCAAAATTGCGCTTGTTTATATTGACACGATTAAACAACTTCGACACAAGCCGCGCTTTCGTCATATTATTGCACAAATGGCGCATTTGGGCGCGGACTCTTTGCTGATAGTTTCTTCAACTTTACTTTTTACGGGAATAGTTTTTACTTTACAGACAGCCGACCAATTTATTAAATTTGGCGCAGAATCAACTGTAGGCGGTATCATAGCTATTGCCATTGGCAGGGAACTTGGACCGGTTTTAGTTGGTGTAGTTTGCGCGGGCAGGGTTGGCGCGGCTATTACTGCCGAAATTTCGACAATGAAAGTTACTGAACAAATTGATGCGCTAAAAGTTATGGCAGTTTCGCCGGTAGATTATTTGATTGTGCCGCGTATGCTTGCCTGTATGATTGTTGTACCAATTTTGACGATTTTTGGCGATGTCATAGGAGTTTTCGGCGGTTATCTTGTTGCGGTTTATTATTCGCACATTTCGCACTATGTTTTTATTCAATCTATTCAATCGTTTGCAGTTACTTTAGATTTAACGGGCGGCTTAATTAAGGCGTCATTTTTTGGAAATGTTATAGCGGTGCTCGGTTGCTATTACGGCTTGCACTGTCCGGACGGCGCAGAGGGCGTTGGTATTGCCACTACTAAAACTGTTGTCTCTTCAATCATTGTTATTTTTATTCTTAATGCAATTTTAACTTTTATTATCTGGTAAATTTTTTATTTTAAATGTACTTTCTTTTTTCCGCAAAAAGAAAGTACCAAAGAAAAACTCGTC